>CAYWNR010000063.1:9793-11826 GCA_964459705.1 uncultured Gemmatimonadaceae bacterium
ATCGAGGACTGAACGAGGACTGAAGTCCTCGGGATGAGAGAGCAGGAGGGGCAGCGATGAGACCGTTACCGGTGATCGTTGGGTCACCCGCACGCCGGTCGGCGTTGTGGCTGTGTTGCGCACTCGTCGCGTGTGGCGCGCCGGCGGAGCGGGCGGGTGAGGCCGAGGCGGTCTTTCGCATCCAGCCCGTGCGTCCCGTCGCGGAGCTGCGCGCGGAAGCGCTTGCTGCGGAGCCACCGGCGCCGGATTCGGGGATGTTGGCTCCCGATCTGGTCGAGTTGCGGAGTCTGGACTCGACGATTCACTACGATATTCGGTACGCCACCGACCGGAACTTCATGGGTGTGCCCTTCTATGACACGGCGCTCGCGTTCTTGCAGCGACCGGCCGCGAAAGCGCTGGTACGGGCCCACCGGAAGCTGCGCGCCGAAGGGTATGGGCTCCTGATTCACGACGCGTACCGGCCGTGGTATGTGACCAAGATGTTCTGGGACGCGACGCCGGACTCGCTGAAGCGGTTCGTCGCGGACCCGGCGACGGGCTCACGCCACAACCGCGGCGCCGCGGTGGATTTGACCCTCTACGCGCTCGACGCGGGCCGCCCGGTGGTGATGCCGAGTGGGTACGACGAGATGACGGAGCGGGCCTACCCGGACTACACCGGCGGGACGACCACGGAGCGGGAGCATCGGGCGCGGCTGCGCGCGGCGATGGAGTCGGTGGGGTTCGCCGTGTACGAGTTCGAATGGTGGCATTTCGACTACCGGGATTGGCCCCGCTATCCCGTGATGAACGTCCGGTTCCGCGATCTGCTCGGGGCCCAGCGGGGGACGCCCTGAGCGACCGGCCGCCACGGTTGCGCTTGGGAGGGGTGCGGACGGAAGTTGGAGGAGTGGGGAAGGGGGAAAGGATGTACGCAATACTGCTTGTGGTGGGGCTCGCGGCCGTGCAAGACACCATTCCGCCGGACCGGGTGCAGCCCCGGTTCCCGCCTGCGGTCGAGACGGAAGCCTCCAAGATCTTCAACAGCACGATGAGCCCGTTCTGTCCCGGACTCCTGATCGCCAATTGTCCGTCGCCGGGCGCCGCGCTGCTCAAGGATCGGGTCCGCGAGTGGCTGGTGGCGGGCATATCGCCGGACTCGGTCCGGGCCGAGCTCTACGCCGTGTACGGGGAGCAGCTGCGGGCGACCCCCTCCGCCGGCGGGTTTGGCCTGCTGGCGTGGCTGGTGCCGGGGCTCGGGCTCCTCTTGGCAGGGCTGGGGCTCGCCTGGTGGCTGCGCCGAACCGGCCCGACGTCGGCTGCCACCTCAGCGGTACCGCCACTCGATGCCGAGGCGCAGGCGCGGCTGGAGCGGGAACTCACGCGACTCTAGGGGGGAGAGCCTAGGTAACCTGGTGGTGCACCGCTCGTCCGCTGAAACTTCGCGACCCGCAGGCGGTAACCGAGATGGAAGAAGCACGGGCGTGTGCGGGGATCCCGGCTTGAAAGCCGGGCTCGGCGGCGCTGGCGCGCCGAGGCGCCATGAAGGGCGCTCGGCTCTTGGCAGAGCATCCCTCGGGACCGTCGACTCGGTGATCGGGAACCCGAGGTGCGCGGTCGGGGTTCTCCCAGTGTTGTCCGGCCCCGATCCGCGCGCTCCGCGCGGTTGCAGATCCCCGTCTTCCCTCTAGGTTGACCCCATGGCGC
Source organism: uncultured Gemmatimonadaceae bacterium (assembly GCA_964459705.1). Classification (GTDB taxonomy): domain Bacteria; phylum Gemmatimonadota; class Gemmatimonadetes; order Gemmatimonadales; family GWC2-71-9; genus JAOTWJ01. The sequence goes on from CAYWNR010000063.1 coordinate 11,483, forward strand.
TGTCCGGAAGCTCGACGACCGTCGTGCTCGATTTTGCCCACGCGGTGGCGCGCGGCCTGGCCGACACGCCCCGCTGGATTCCGAGCCGGTTCCTCTACGACGCCGCAGGCAGCGCGCTGTTCGAGCGCATCTGCGCGCTGCCCGAGTACTATCCGACGCGCACGGAGTCCGCGATCCTGCGTGCCGAGGCGGGGCGGCTGCGCGAGATCACGGGGCCGGTGACCCTGGTCGAGCTCGGGTCGGGCAGTTCGGTGAAGACGGACCACCTGCTCGCCGCGTACTCGGCGTCGGGCGAGCCGGTGCACTACGTGCCGGTCGACGTGAGCGCGAGCATCCTGCGGGTG
>CAYWNR010000064.1:0-11681 GCA_964459705.1 uncultured Gemmatimonadaceae bacterium
TTCTACGTGATGCCGTTCGTCGAGGGCGAGAATTTGCGCGACCGCCTCACCCGCGAGCGGCAACTGCCCGTGGACGAGGCAATCGAGATCGCGCGGGAGGTGGCGGACGCGCTCGCGTACGCCCACGGCCACGGCGTGATCCATCGCGACATCAAGCCCGAGAACATCTTGCTCCACGGCGGCCACGCCCTGGTGGCGGACTTCGGCATCGCGCTCGCGGTGAGCAAGAGCGATGGCGGTACCCGGATGACCGAGACCGGCATGAGCCTCGGCACGCCGCACTACATGAGCCCCGAGCAGGCGATGGGCGAGCGCGAGATCACCGCCAAGAGCGACGTGTACGCGCTGGGGTGTGTGCTCTACGAGATGCTCTCCGGTGAGCCGCCCTTCGCCGGCCCCACGGCCCAGGCCATCATCGCGCGCGTACTCACCGAGGATCCGCGGAGCCTCACACTCCAACGCCGGACGATCCCGTCGCACGTCGAAGCCGCGGTGCAGAAGGCGCTCGCCAAGCTCCCCGCCGACCGTTTCGCCACCGCGGCCGAGTTCAGCGCCGCCCTCGCGAACCCCGCGTTCGCCACGACGACGGCGCCCGCAGCACCAGCCGCACGGTCCGCCGGTCCGCCGGTCCGCCGGTCCGCCCTGTTCGTTCTCGCAACGCTCGCGCTCCTCACCACGGTGCTCGCGGTCTGGGGCTGGCTTCGCGCCCGCGCCGCCGAGCGGCAGCCCGCGACCTGGCAGTACATCTCGCTCGGCGACAGCGCCACGGTGGCGCTGGACTACCCGGCGATGGCGCTCTCGCCGGACGGCTCCACGCTGGTGTTCAAGGACCGACGGCAGAACAGCCTGCTGTGGATCAAGCAGCGCGGGCAGCTCGATCCCACACCGATTCCGGGCACGGAGCGCGCGCAGAATCCGATCTTCTCGCCTGACGGCGAGTGGATTGCCTTCGTGGCCGACCGACGTCTCAAGAAGGTGCGCCGGAACGGCGGTGCCACCGTGACGATCGCGGATTCCGTCTCCAACGGCTTCGGCGGCGCGGCGTGGCTTGACGACGGCACGCTGGTATACGTCAACCCGACACAGGTGATGCTGCGACGGGTCAGCGCCGCCGGCGGATCGAGCACCATCGCCCTTTCCGCGCTGCAGGATACCGCGCTGGGTGGAGGAGGCATCGGTCATCCCGTGCCATTACCTGGCGCCCGGGGGGTGCTGTTCCAGCTCTGCTCGTCAGGCTGTGTTGCCATGAGCATCCACGTCCTGGACCTCCGCACGGGAGCCCAGAAGCCCCTGCTGGACGACGTGGCACAGGCTTGGTATCTGCCCAACGGTCGCTTGCTGTACGTGCGGCGGGATGGCGTCGCAGTGGCCGCGCCGTTCGATCTCGACGGCCTCGAGATCACCGGCGAGGCGGTGCCGGTACTCGAGGGCGTGCAGGTGCAGCTCGCCAGCGCTTATGCGTTACTCGACTGGTCGCCGTCCGGCTCCCTGGTCTACGTCCGTGGGACCGGAGCCTCCAGCGACGTTTGGACCGTTCGGGTCAGCCGCGACGGTGTGGTCGCACCGATCGATACCGCATGGTACGGACAGTTCAACTCGCTCTCGCTCGCGCCGGACGGGAGGCGGCTGGCCGTCGGCGTGGGCTCGGGGGGCGGCCTCAACATCTGGATCAAGCAACTCGACCATGGTCCTTTCACACGCCTCACGTTCAGCAACCAGGACCGCCGGCCGGCGTGGTCGCCCGACGGACGGCTCGTGGCGTATGTCCGCGACAGCGCCAGCACCAGCGCCGTGTACGCGCGCCCCGCGGACGGCAGCGGTCCTGACCGCCCACTCGCGCACGTCGATCGCATGGTGCAGGAGGTGACGTGGTCACCGGACGGCCGCTGGCTCGTGCTTCGCACGGACAACACGATGGCTGGCGCGGGCGACCTCGTGGGCGTGCGCAGCAGCGGTGACTCGACGGCAGTCCCGCTGGTGGCGAGCAGCTTCACCGAGCTACATCCCGCCGTCTCCCCCGATGGTCGCTGGCTGGCCTACACCTCGAATGAGTCCGGCACGAATGAGGTGTATGTGCGTCCCTTCCCCAACACCGAGACCGGTCGGTGGCAGGTTTCGAACGGCGGCGGCGCGTCCCCGGTCTGGGCGCCCTCCGGACGCGAGCTGTACTATTTGAACCGCGACGGGCGCCTGATCGCCGCCGAGGTGCGGCCGACCGCCACGACATTCGCCGTCGGGCGCCTCCTGCCCTTGTTCGACGCGTCCGGATTCCTGGACGACGGTTTCCACCAGGGATACGATGTCACGCCAGACGGCCACTCGTTCATCTTCGTCAGCCCGCGGGGATTCACCGCGGCGAACTTGGCGCCGCAGATCGTGTGGGTGGACCATTGGTTTACGGACCTCGCGGCGCGGCTGAGACAATGACTGCGCCAACGGCGGACCAGCGGACCGGCAGAACGGCGGACGGGAACGCCGGTGTCTGACGGGATTCCGCGGCTCGTGGCCGCGCTCGCCGACCGCTATGTCATCGAGCGCGAACTCGGCCAGGGCGGCATGGCCACCGTCTATCTCGCCCACGACGTGCGCCATGACCGGAAGGTCGCCCTCAAGGTCCTCCGGCCCGAGCTGGCCGCCGTGATCGGTGCGGCGCGATTCCTCCAGGAGATCCGCACCACCGCCAACCTCCAGCATCCCCACATCCTCCCGCTGCACGACTCGGGGGAGGCCGAAGGCACCGTGTTCTACGTGATGCCCTATGTGGAGGGGGAGAGCCTGCGCGACCGCCTCACGCGCGAGCGGCAGTTGGGCATCGACGACGCCATCCGGATCACTCGCGAAGTCGCGGACGCCCTGGATTACGCGCATCGCCACGGCGTGATCCACCGGGACATCAAGCCCGAGAACATCCTGCTGCATGACGGCCGCGCGCTCGTCGCGGACTTCGGGATTGCCCTCGCGGTGAGCAAGAGCGACGGCGGCACCCGGATGACCGAGACCGGCATGAGCCTCGGCACGCCGCACTACATGAGTCCCGAACAGGCGATGGGCGAGCGCGAGATCACGGCCAAGAGTGATGTGTACGCGCTGGGTTGCGTGCTCTACGAGATGCTCTCCGGCGAGCCGCCCTTCGCGGGCCCGACTGCGCAAGCGATCATTGCCCGCGTCCTCACCGAGGAGCCTCGCAGCCTCGTCATTCAGCGTCGCACGATCCCACCGCACGTCGAAGCCGCCGTGCAGCAGGCGCTCGCCAAGCTCCCGGCCGATCGCTTCAGCAGTGCCGCGCAGTTCTCCGAGGCCCTCGCCAACCCGCAGTTTGTCGGGACCGCCGGGTCCGCCGGGACCACCTCGTCCGCCGGTCCGCCGGTCCGCCGGTCCGCCGCAGTGACCGCCTTGACCGCCCTGACCGCCTTGACCGCCGCGTTGGCTGCCTGGGGCTGGCTCCGACCGCACTCGGCCCCCCCGGAGCGCGTCGCGCGACACTTCGTGCTGGCGTCCGATACCGTCGGCATCCGACCCGCCGTCGAGGCGCTCAACATGGCGATCGCGCCGGACGGCTCCCGGATCGCCTTCGTGAGCGACGTGGGCCAGGGACTCCTCTGGGTGCGCCGGATCGAGGATCTGCGCCCGCAGCCGCTCCTGGGCACCGAAGGGGCCCGGTGGCCGACGTTCTCCCCCGATGGCCAGTGGATCGCCTTCGTGCGCGGGACGCATTTGGAGAAGATCCGGGTGGACGGGGGTGCGACCGTCACCCTCGCCGACTCCGCGAGCAGCAACTTCTACGGCGGGGTCGCCTGGCTCGACGACAACACGATCGTTGTCACCACCCTCGGCTTCGGCATGAAGCGGGTGAGTGCAGCCGGAGAAGAGTTGAGCCCGTCGCTCACCTCACACGCTGGCCGGGGAGACGGGTCGGCCACACCCCTCCCCGGCGGGCGCGGCGTACTCTATCAGTCGTGCACCACGAACTGCGTGGCGTCCGAGCTCCGGGTGCTCGACCTGCGAACCGGCGAGACGCGCCAGCTCGTCCCCAATGCGAACCGCGGCTGGTACCTGCCGACCGGCGATCTGCTGTTCGTGCGCTCCGACGGCGCGGCCCTGGCGGCGCCATTCGATCTCGGGTCGCTGACACTCACCGGCAGTCCTGTGCCCGTGCTCGACAACGTGGAGATTCGGACGTTCTTCCCCGGGCTCGCGGTCGCCAACAACGGGACCCTGCTCTATGCGGCTGGCGCCGCGGCCACCCTGCGCACCACGATCGTGCGCGTGGATCGTTCGGGGCGCGTGACGCCCATCGATTCGACGTGGGCCGGCGGGTTCAATTCGTTTGGACTGTCCCCCGATGGCCGCAGTATGGCCGTCGGGGTCGACGACGGCACCGCGGAGGACATCTGGGTCAAGCAGCTCGATCACGGTCCATTCACTAGGCTCACCTTCTCCGGACAGGATCGGCAGCCGACGTGGTCTCCGGATGGGCGGACGGTGGCGTTCGTGCGCGACACGCTCGGTGGAGGCGACGTCTGGGCCAAGCAGGCGGATGGCAGCGGCCCGGATCACGTGGTCGGCCACATCGACCGGCTGGTGCAGGACATCGAGTGGTCGGCCGATGGGAGCTGGCTGCTGATTCGGACGGACAACACCGACGTCGGCCGGGGAGACGTGTTCGGCATCCACCTGACTGGGGACACGACCCCGGTGCCGCTGGCAGCGAGCCCGTACGAAGAGCTGCATCCGGCCCTCTCCCCGGACGGCACGTGGCTGGCCTACACCTCGAGCGAGTCGGGGCAACAGGAGGTGTACGTCCGGCCGTTCCCAGCAACATCGGAAGGGCGTTGGCAGGTCTCGATCGGCGGAGGTTCCCAACCGCGCTGGGCACCAAACAGCCGGGAGCTGTTCTACCTGTCATCCGACCCGCGCCGGATGATGGCCGCAGAGCTCGCTCCCGGTCCCCGCTTCTCGGTGACCAGTCGGACAGCGCTCTTTCCGCTGAGCCCGACCCTGCAGATCGATCAGTTCCACCGAGCCTTCGAGCTGACACCGGACGGCCGATCGTTCGTGTTTCGCGCGCGGTCGTCCACGGACGCTCGGCAGACCGGGGAAGCGCGGCTGGTCCTGGTGGAGCACTGGTTCACCGAGCTGCGCGCGCGGCTCAAGCAATGAACACATTTGCGATTGGCGATTGGCGATTGGCGATTGGCGATTTCCTTCTCGCCCTTCTGCCCGAACTCACGGGGAAGCGCGGCTGGTTTTGGTGGAACAAGAGCAAGCCAATCGCCGATCGCCGATCATCAATCGCTAATCGCAAATGAAGACGGTCCTTCTCGCGCTTCTCGCGGCGCTCACGCTGAGCTACATCGTCGTCTGGGGGCGGCGCCTGGTTACGCGCGCCCGTACGCCAGGCACCGAAGCGCTCGATGGTCCACCAACGCCACTCCACTTGGCGATCGGTTTCGTCACGAACTTCTTCGATACCCTCGGGATCGGATCGTTCGCGCCCACGACGGCCGCGTTCAAATTCTGGCGCGTCGTGCCAGACGAAGACATCCCGGGGACGCTCAACATCGGGCACGCGCTGGCGGCCATCACCCAGGCCTTCATCTACATCACGATCGTCGAGGTTCGGGTCACCACGCTGATCGCGCTCATCGGCGCGGCCATCCTCGGCTCCTGGTTGGGCGCTGGCGTCGTAGGACACTGGCCCCGGCGGAAGGTCCAGATCGGGATGGGCCTCGCCCTGCTCGCGGCGGCCGCGTTCTTCGTGCTCAAGAACTTGGACGAAATGCGCGGGACACCCGTGATTCCCGGTGGGGACGCGCTCGGGCTCGACGGCGCGCTGCTCTACGTGGGCATCGCCGGCAACTTCGTGTTGGGCGCCCTCATGACGCTCGGGATCGGGCTCTACGCGCCGTGCCTCATCATGATCAGCCTGCTCGGGATGAATCCGCTCGCCGCCTTCCCGATCATGATGGGCTCGTGCGCGTTCCTGATGCCGGTCGCCAGCATGCGCTTCCTCTCGCTCGGCCGCTACAGCGCCCGCCCGGCGCTCGGCCTCACGCTCGGCGGCATTCCCGCCGTGCTCATCGCGGCGTTCCTGGTCAAAGCGCTGCCGTTGACGTGGGTGCGCTGGCTGGTGGTGATCGTGGTGCTCTATACATCGGGCACGATGTTGCGCTCGGCCGCACGCGAGCGGCGCACCACCGCCTAGCACCTCACGCAACGCGCCGAAGGTCGCCGTATTAAGCTTCGCGCGTGACTCCCATGATCCAGATCGTCGGCTCTCTCGTCGCCCTCGCGCTCGCCTGGATTCTCCTGGCGCTGCGGGTCGATCCGGTCCCGACGTGGTTCTACGTCTTCGCGTGGTACCCGACCCTCACGCTGCTCGACGGTATCACTCAGCGGCTGGACGGCCGACCTTCCCTGCTGTTCGGGAAGACCGCTGAGGCGCTCACCCTGTTCGCGTGGTCGCCGATCGTGTGGTTGGTATTCGAAGCGGCCAATTTCCGGCTGCGAAACTGGTACTACGTGTACTTGCCGGCGCACCCGGTGGAGCGCTGGGCGGGGATCGTGCTGTCGTTCGCGACCGTGCTGCCGGCCATCGTGCTGGCGGAGCGACTGCTTGCTGGCGGCGGCGTGTTTACCCGGAGGCGGCGCCGAGCAGTGGTCGTCCGGCCGTGGATGCTCCGCGCCTCGGCGAGCATCGCCCTCGTGGCGACGGCGCTGGTCGTTCTGGTCCCGACGTACTGCTTTCCCCTGGTCTGGGGCATTGGGCTCTTTCTGCTCGAGCCGCTCGTATATCGGCGCGCGCCGCGGCTCTCGCTGTTCCGCGACATCGAGCGCGGGGACTGGGGACGGATCGGCCGGCTGCTGTTGGGGGGACTGGGTATTGGATTCCTGTGGGAGTCGTACAACCACCTCGCCCAGGGACGGTGGATCTACACGGTGCCGGGGCTCGAGCACGTGAAGCTGTTCGAGATGCCGCCGCTGGGATTCCTCGGATTCCCGGTTTTCGCGTTGGAAGCCTGGGCGATGTACTCGGCGCTCTGCGCCGTGGGCGTGGCCGTTCCGGTTGTGGGAGAACGCCGGGTCGTCCGCAGACGCGTCGGGGTGTCGACCGTGCTGGCGGCGGCGTTCGCGGCGGCCACGCTGCTGGGCATGGAGCGCTACACGATCAGCTCGACAGCACCGCGCTTGGTCGACCTCCCCGGGCTCACACCGTCAGTGGTACGCGCGCTTCGTCACGCGCCCGTGCGCACCCCCCATCAACTCGCGCTCACGAGTCCGGCGCGCGTGGCGGCGGTAACGTCACTCGACACCGATCAGGCGGAGGCCGTAGTCGCGTTTGCCCGACTCACGATGTTACGGGGAATCGGTGTGGCGCACGCGACCACCCTCGCCGCACTCGGCATCACCCGGGTCTGTGACCTGGTGGGCCACGACGCGGACACCCTGAGCGCAACGATACGTGCGACGCATCGCGGGGCGCGGCCCACGCCAGCCGAGGTGCGCGTGTGGATCCGGGCGGCGGAGCGCGAGTGCGGTGGTTAGCTCGCCGGACGACATGACGGGATGAACTTGACAGACGGGATGAACGAGACACGGCTACGTGTCCCATCCCGTTCATCCCGGTGACTCCATTTATCCCACCGCCCCAACTACACAAACAACGACACGTCGGCGTCCGCCGCGAAGTCGAGAAACGCCGTCGCGCCCGCGATGTCGACGCCCGGAACGAGGTCCTCGGGTCGCACACCCATCACCCCCATGGTCGTGGAGCAGGCATAGAGCCGCACGCCGGACTCGCGCGCCATGTCCAGAAACGTCGGCACATCCGGCAGCTTCGAGCGTCGCATCCACCGCCGCATCATGCCCGTGGCGACCGCGGTCATCCCGGGGAGCGCGCCCAGGAGGCTTGGGATCGAGACCGGCATGGCCGGGTTCCCCAACGGCGATACCTTGAGCGTCTTGTGCTTCGTGCGATGCAGGATGTCGAGCCCGTAGAACGTGAAAAAGATCCCCACCTCCCACCCCAGGCTCGCCGCGGTGGCGGCCAGAATGAGCGGAGGATAGGCGTCATCGAGTGCGCCCTTCGAGGCCACCAACGCGAGCCGTCGCCGCGTCGATTCCTTGCTCACGGACCGCCTTCCTTCCGCAGAAGAAATACCTGCACACCGCCGCGATCTTCGGCGGCGAGGAGCGTATGCCGCTGTTGGCGCGCAAACGCACGGAAATCTTCCAACGATCCCGGATCGGTGCACTCGACGCGGAGGGTCTGGCCGGGCGCCAGCTTGCCCATGGCGCGCGACGTCTGATAGACCGGCAGCGGGCAGAGCAGTCCCTTGCAGTCGAGGACGGAATCTTCCTTGATGGTGATTTCGGACATGGTGGTCACCTCGGGTGACATCGGTTGGGGTGTCATGCAGTCGGCTCCTCAACGTCGAGGAGGTCGGCGAAGAACGACGCGTATTTCTGCCCGCCATCCGGTGAGATCCCCACGATCGGGCCCGGGGCGACCGCTCCCAACGTCGTGATGGCGTGCACGATGGCGCCGGTCGACGGTCCGACGATCAGGGCCTCTTCGCGGAACAGTCGCCGCGTCATGGCGTAGGCCGGTCCGTCGTTCACACGGACGACCTCGTCTACGACTGAGGGGTCGAAAATGTCGGGGGCTTTGGCTTCCTCGAAGTTCTTGAGCCCCGGCAACCGATGGCCGCGCTGGGGCTCGACCGCCACGACGCGGATCGAGCGGTCGCGTTCTTTGAGGAAGCGGCCCACCCCGGTGATGGTGCCGCACGTGCCGTAGCCAGCCACGAAGGCCCGCACCCGGCCTTCGGTCTGCTCCCAGATTTCCGGCCCGGTGGTCTCGTAGTGTGCCTGCACATTGTCCGGGTTGGCGTACTGGTTGGGCATGGCGTAGCGTCCGGCGTATCGCGGGCTCTCGGCGATGGACCGCGCCAAGGCGATGGCGCCGTCCCTGGGATGATCCACCGGGCACAGCTCGTCGGGCGTGGGGAGCACGGTGGCGCCGAGCATTCGCAGCAAGACGAGCTTTTCCTCGGGCACGCCGGAGGGAATCGTGACGGTGAGTGGGATACCCTCGAGCGCGGCGAGGGCCGCGAGCGCGATCCCGGTGTTGCCCGACGTCGCCTCCACCAGCTCCCGCCCCTCCAACTCCCCGCGGGCCCGCATCCCCTCCAGGAGGTAGCGGGCCGTCCGGTCCTTGACCGAGCCAAACGGGTTCAGCCACTCCAGCTTGAGGTATGCCTCGACCGTGCGCGCGACCACGCGGTGCAGCCCTAGCAGCGGCGTGGGATTGCGCGGGCTCGCGATCAGGTCCCGCACGTCGTGATAGCGACGGCGTACCGGGTCCGTCGCGAGTGCACCACCTCGTCGTCTCCCGTTTCGCCTGACGCGTGTTTCGGGAACTGTTTCCGTACTCGACATGGTATTCCGTCCCTCCCAAGACGTCCTCCAAAAGCAGCCGACCCGCAGCGGCGGCGCCGTGCGGGTCGGGAGCGAATCGTGCTGGAGCCATTCATGGCTCACCGGACTTACGTCATGGCACACGCCCCCGACCCGTGGATGTGTCAGGACACATACACGCGCAGGTCACGAGGGAGCAGGGCCGTCTGATCATGATTTGGTGAGTGCTGGGTTTTCCATTCCAATATGTGGAACCCGGGGGCGGCCCAAAAAGTTCCGTCCTGACACCCCTTCCCGCTCCGAGTCCTCACCCCCGGCCCCTCTCCACTACGTGGAGAGGGGGGGCAACCCGACGGAGACCTCGGTTGGCGTCCCCCCTCTCCGCGTATGCGGAGAGGCGTCAGGGGTGAGGCCTCGCCGTCGATCCCGTCCTAGTGCCCCGTCGGGGCCGGCTGCGACCGATCTTCATAGGGCCGGAGGATCCACTCGAGGAACACCCACGTGTGGTTCCACGAGTCGATCTGCGCCGGGGAGTCCACCCGCTCCAGCGTTTCGGGATCCACCCGCCGACTGAAGGCGTGACCGACCGACCGGCCCCAGGGCGCCGGATCGACGTAGATCTTGGTCTCGGCAAGATCGGGCTTGAGCGCGCGCAGCTTGTAGACGAGCTGCTGGTCTTCGACGAAGTCCACGTCCCGGTCATTGGTGGCGACGTGCACGAGAATGGGGACCTTCAGGTTCTCGACGTGATAGAGCGGCGACCGATCGATGTACTCCTCCCGCTTCTCGAACGGCAGGCCGCCGATGCCGGGCTGGGTTGCATAGCTCCGCTGATAGCCGGGGCCCTTGTAGGACAACCGGAACACGAGGTTCGTCACCGGGACGATGGCCGCGCCACCCTTGAAGGGTTGGTCGTCGCGAAAGAGCAGATGGGCGGTGATGAATCCTCCATGGCTCCAGCCCATGATCCCGAGGCGATCTGGATCGACGTAGGGGAGGGTCTCGAGGTAATCCACCGCGGAGAGGACGTCATCCAGCTCCTTCCCGCCGTAGTCGATGGCGTTATAGTGGTCGGCGCCGTACCCGGTGCTGCCCCGATACTCGGGGCAGATGATCACGTAACCCCGGGCCACCGCTTCTTTCACGAAAGGGAGCATGGTCTCTCCCCAGTTTCCGTGCACGCCACCGTGCACCCAGACCATGGCGGCGTGGCCGTGCACGCCCCGCTTTTGGAGCGGTTGGAATACGTAGGCCGGGATGGCCATGCCATCCACCCTGCTCCGGTACGTGATCTTGGAGTAGTCCATGACGCCCGCGCTCCGCGCGGCGTAAATGCTGTCGGTGCGGTGCTTCTGCTCGATCTGGCGCGCGAAGTTCGCGCCGGGATGATCCTCGGGTCGGTTGCTGACATAGAGCAGCCGCGCCCGGGCGCTGTCCATGACGACGGTCCGCCGCTGGAGGGCCGCACTATCGCGCCGTGCCGAATCGGCGCGCTGCGCGAGGAGCGAAACCGGACTCAGCAGGCACAAAGCCAATGTCGCAGCCCCACAACGGTGGAGCGGCGCGAGACACGCGCGGGAGTGGGTGATCATGTTCGCCTCGTGAGGTGAGAAGACCGCGAAAGAACGGCGCGCGCGCAGGACCTCATGCCCGCCGCCCACATCGCGTCGATCCTACACGGGGTTCCCATCCTCGACAAGGAACGCCGCACCACCGTCCCCGGGAGCGAGGCATCCGCGCATTCGATAGAATACCCCAAGCACATTGGCGTCTTTCGCACGTCGAGGGAAGAACGGGAGGAACCATGATTGCGCAGCGCACGCTCGGCACGCAGGGACTCGCGGTGCCGGCCCTCGGACTCGGGTGCATGGGGATGTCGGACTTCTACGCTCCCACAGACGACCTCGAGTCGGTCGCGACGATTCACCGGGCGCTCGACTTGGGGATCACCTTCCTCGACACCGCCGACATCTACGGCCCCTTCACGAACGAGGAGCTCGTCGGCCGGGCGATCGCGGATCGGCGCGACGAGGTGACGCTCGCCACCAAGTTCGGAAACGTCCGCGGCGCGGATGGCAGCTTCCGGGGCGTGAACGGGAAACCGGAGTACGTGCGGGCGGCGTGCGACGCGTCGCTGCAGCGCCTCAAGGTCGATCACATCGACCTCTACTATCAGCACCGGGTGGATCCCAACACGCCGATCGAAGACACCGTGGGCGCGATGGCCGAACTGGTACGCGCTGGCAAGGTGCGCTATCTGG
>CAYWNR010000065.1:0-11599 GCA_964459705.1 uncultured Gemmatimonadaceae bacterium
ATCCTCGACGACGGCCGCCTCACGGACAGCCAGGGTCACGCGGTGGACTTCAAGAACAGCGTGATCATCATGACCTCGAACATCGGGAGCCAGTTCCTGCTGGAGGCGGGCGACGGCAATCGCGAGGACGCCGAGCGGCGGGTCATGGACCTCATGCGGGCGACGTTCAAGCCGGAGTTCCTGAACCGCGTGGACGAGACGGTGATGTTCCGGCCGCTCTCGCGTGAAGACTTGCGGGCGATCGTCGATCTCCAGCTGGCGTACGTCCGACGCTTGCTCGGTGACCGAGGGTTGCACATCGAGTTGACCGAAGCCGCGAAGGCATACCTCGTCGAAGTCGGCTACGACCCGGTGTACGGTGCCAGGCCGCTCAAGCGCGTCATTCAACGGGACGTGCAGAATCCGCTGGCACTGGCCATTCTGGAGGGCGAGTATCACGAAGGAGATACCGCCAGGGTGGATCGGCCGGCGGGGAGCGAAGGTCTGACGTTTGAGCGGGTGGCGGCGGGAGACGCGGGATGAGCGGGATAGGCGGAATGGGTGGGGCTCCCGCTCGCTCCCGCTTCGTTCCTCTGTGCGTCTAATGTCTCCCGCAGCCCGCCCGGTGCCCCTCCCACCCGACGCCGAGCTCGGAATGGAGATCGCGCTCCGCAACGCGCGCGCCGCCGTCGCGTTGGGCGAGGTCCCCGTTGGTGCGGCACTGATCCGTGACGGTACGGTCGTCGCTTCCGCGCACAATGAGACCGTAGCGCGCAACGATCCAACTCGGCATGCGGAGATGTTGGTCCTCGAGCACGCCTTCACGGAGCTGGACACGGACCGTCTGACCGACTGTACGCTGTGCGTCACGCTCGAGCCGTGCGCGCAGTGTGCCGGCGCCATCGTCTTGGCCAAGGTGGGTCGCGTGGTGTTTGGCGCGTGGGATCCCAAGGCCGGGATGGCGGGGTCGATTCACGATCTGCTGCGTCACCCCAAGCTCAACCACCGGCCCGAAGTCATCGGCGGGGTTCGGGAAGTCGAGTGCGGTGCGGTGCTGGCGGAGTTCTTCGCGGCACGGCGCGGGGATGGGGAGTGAGGCCGCGCTCACGCGGCGTCTGTGGCCCTCCCGACCCCGGTCTGGGGTAGTAGCTTCAATCACTCAAAACCGACCACGGACGGTCCTATGCGCCACTCCTCGTTTGCGCCTCTCGCACTGTTGGCCGGCTTCCTCGGGTCCTGTGGTGGTGGTGAAGCACCGCCCGGCCCGCCGTCGGCTGTTGCCAGCCTGAGCACGGGTACCCTGTCCGGTACCGTCGGCGCCCCACTCACCGATCCCATCAGGGTACGTGTGACGGACGCGCAAAACCGAAACGTACCGGGGGTGGAGGTGACGTTTTCGGTACCCACCGGCTCCGGCAGCCTCAGTGCCATCGGCACGGTGTCGGCGAGCGCGGGATTGGCGGCGCAGACCGTAGGCGTCGCGGCTACGACTCTCACCGACTCCACCGACGAAAACGGCGAAGCTGGCGCAATCTGGACTCTCGGGACGGCGGCCGGGGCGCAAAGCGCGACGGCCACGGTCACGGGGGTGACGACGGTGTCTTTCAACGCGGGCGCGATAGCGGGACCGCCCGCGGCATCGGCCTTGGATCCGAGCGCCGGCTTCATCGGTTTTGTGAGTGATTCGCTGGACGGATCGCTGGCCGTCGCCGTCGTAGACCAGTACTTCAATCCGGTCGCCGATGAGACGGTGACGTGGAACGTCCTGGTTGGCGGGGGCGCGGTCGCGGTCGCGACGTCGCAGACCGACGCATCCGGCGTTGCGCGGGCGGGGGCCATGCTTGGTGCTGTGCCCGGGATCAATTTGTTTGCCGGCATGGTTGCTGGTCTCCCGCCGGACACGATTGATGCGATCGGAATCGTTCCGGTGACCGATCCCGCAGGCGATGCCTTCAGTGTTGGTGCTGGACTGGCGGCCCACGACGTGCTGCGCTACGGCCTGGGTGTGGTGAACGATTACGGGCTCGTGTACTTCCGGTATGCTGGGACCGTCGCACCAACACGGACTTCCGGCGCGCAGCCGCCCAATGCGATATGGTCGTGGCTTGACCTTGATCTCGACCAGGACACCACGACTGGCTTTCCGGCCATCCGTACCTGCAACGGCTTCAGTCCGTTGGGTTTCGGATCGGAGGCGTGGATCAACCTGGACCCCCTGGCGGACGCCCTGAGCGCTTTCTCCGATCCCCCGGACGGGTCGTTCGTAGGTGTCCGGTGGACGACCTTCACGTACGCCCCCGACCCGTGCGACGACCAAGCCAGCGGAACGGCGTTTCTGGTGACACCGTTCTACGGACCCAAATCCGTCACCGGCATCTTCGAGTTCGCGAGTCTCGACGATGACGGGACGTTCGATGTCACGTCGCTTCACCTAAATGGTTCGGTGGACCAGGTAACCGATATCGCGCCTGACTCACTCGCGCACACGTTTCAGCTGCTTTCTCCGTCGCCGTCGAGCGCGCGTGGCTCGGCGGCGAGCCAGCGGCTTGCGGCCCGGCTGCAGGACATGGTGCCGGCTGGCGTGCTCGACGTGCGCGCGGAGGGAGTGTTCAGAGGGCTGCCGAGGTCCGTGCGGAGACAGTAGCGCCCCCCCCGTTTCCCCTCACCCCGACCCTCTCCCGCTGTTGCGGGAGAGGGGGCGCGCGCTGGGGGAGCTGCGAGCGCACCTCCCGCTTGAAGCCCTATGAACATTCCCTCTCCCGCAACAGCGGGAGAGGGCTAGGGTGAGGGAGGTGAGGGCAGCACCGTCAGTCGCAGGAGCTGCCCGCCACTCCCGTGGATCAATGTCAGGTACTGCGTTCGCTCGCGTCCCATGTACCACCCACCCGATGGCCGACCGTCGGTCCAATACCAGCGCCACCATAGCTGGTTGGAATCGCCGAACCACGGGCGTGGGTCGAGGACCACCGCGAGCGGGGCAGCGCGGGTCGAGTGTGGTACCCGGAACGTGATCGGCGCGAGTGGGTGCACCGGTCCTTCGTAAGCGACAGTGAACGCGGCGGGTTGCCCGGTTTCGATGCGGATCCTTACCGGCGGCGCGGAGCGCGTGACAATGCCGAGTTCGTGCATCAACAGGAGCACTGGACCAGGTGCCTGAAACCGGCGGTCGAGATCCGTCCCGACGTTCCCTCGAGCCAGCTCGATCGCGATGCCCCGTTCTCCGTGCTTGGGTTGTCCGAATGGAAAGAACCACACCGGCTCCCCGCGCTTCACCCGCGTGTCGAGCCGGTAGCGGTGCTCCTCGATGGTGGATCGACTCTCGCCCGGCAAGGCGTAGCGGTCACCTCCGGTAACCCGCCCTGCGGCAACCGTTCCGGCGACCACGGTGCTTTCCGGTGTGTCGTACATCGCGAGCGTGGCGTCGAGGCGAAGGTCGCGCGCCATGGCCCGACTGCCTGGCTCGCCGATCATCAGCCGTAGCTCCGCGTCGTTGGGGACGGCGAGCAGCCGCCTCCCCAGCGCGAAGCGGGATCCATCCGGCTCGAACTGCCACAGTCTGACCGTGAGCGTGTCGGTCTGCGCGCTCGCGTGCGACGCGGCGCCGAAGAGAGCGATGAGCGCGAGGACGAGTCTCATGGAGCACCTCCAATAACCGAGGCGGGAAGCAACGCAGGAGGCCGGACGGTGATGTGCAGCTGTTGGTCGGAGGGTAATTGCTGCTCGATGCCTCCGCGCTCGGCAGGTGCCACGCGGTTGGACCGGCCGGTCGCGTATCCCGCGACGAACGCCGCGAGCACGAGCGCGGCGGCGATAGTGGCGCGCATTGTCGCTGCCCACGCTCCCGCGCCACGCCGCGCCGTCGATACCCGTCCCCACGCGCGCTCAACGTCATCCGACGTGGCCGCGGGAAACGCGCGGTGCAACGGATCGCGGACCTCCGGGTCTTCCGGCTCGAACGTCATGGCGCCTCCTTCTGAGCGACCCAGGCCCGGCGCAACGCCGCGCGGGCCCGGTGCAGATCCTGTTTCACGGTGTTGACGTTCCGACGCACCACGTCGGCGATTTCCTGGTACGACAACCCGGAGACTTCGCGCAGCAGCAACACCTCGCGCGGGCGGTCGGGCAGGGAGGCGACCAGGCGCCGCACTTGCGCGATGTCATCGGGATCGAACGGTGGGTCGTCGGTGGACGGCTCGTACTCCAGCTCGCGCGCTCGGCGGTGTCGTTCGAGCTTCAGTTCATCCAGCGCCAGGCGTCGCGCCACGCGAAACACCCAGCGATCCGCGTCGGGGCGAGTCGTGGGTCCGCGAATCACCAGTCGCCGGAAGCTCTCCTGCGCCACGTCCTCGGCGCGCGCCCGATCGTGGACCATCCCGTGGAGGAACTGAACCAGGGCGGGGTACCGCGCGCGAAAGCACGCTTCGGCGGCTGATGTGAGATGAGACATGCTCACGAAGACAACGACGGCGTTGGCCAGAAGTTATGCGTAGGGGACGTTGTCGTAGCACCGCCCCCGCGTTCCCCTCACCCCGACCCTCTCCCGCTGTTGCGGGAGAGGGGGCGCGCGCGGGGAGCTACGAGCGCACCTCCCCCTCGAAGCCCTGTGAACAATCCCTCTCCCGCAACAGCGGGAGAGGGTAAGGGTGAGGGGGTTCGGGTTTTCTTCGGCCCTGATCCGCAACTCCCCGGACCTCCGCGTCACGATCCGGTCACGGCGGAACGACGAAGTGGCCACCTCAGGACCGGGCGGCTAGAATACACCCCCCGCATGTCGCCTCTTGGGTTCGTAGGAGCATGGTGCCTGACACTACCGCTACGTCTCGCTGGTCAGCCCGCCCGGCTGCGCCATCGGCGGTGCCGCCCGTCGACCTCGATTCGCCGGAGATCTTCCAGAACCGCGAGCTGAGTTGGCTGGGATTCGCCCGGCGCGTGCTGGCGCTGGTGGAGAACACCTCGCTGCCGCTGCTGGAGCGCGTGAAGTTCGCGGGCATCTCCGGGATGCTGCACGACGAGTTCTTCATGAAGCGGATGAGCGGCCTCAAACGCCAAATGAGCCGTGGCTCCACCAAGCGGTCGCTCGACGGTCTCACGCCCGATCAGGAATTCGCGCGCTGCCGGACGGAACTGCTCGAGCAGGCGCTCCGCATTGCCACCACGCTCGAGCGGGACTTGCGGCCGGTGCTGGCCACGGAGGCGTGCGGGATCCACGACTACGCGACGCTCACGTCGGAGCAGCAGCAGGGACTGCGCGAGTATTTCGCCCAGTCCGTGCTGCCGATCCTGACGCCGCTCGCCGTGGATCCGGAGCATCCCTTCCCGTTCATCGCCAACCTGGGGCTCAACCTGGCGGTGGTCCTGCCGGATGACGAGGGGGGACGCGACCGGTTCGTCCGCATCAAGATCCCCGACAACCGGCCGCGCTGGGTGCCGGTGCCGGAAGCCTGCGGGGTCACGCCGTTGGAGCAGGTGATCGCGCACAATCTCGATCTGCTGTACCCCGACACGCCGCCGTTGGGCATGCACGCCTTCCGGGTGACCCGGGGAGCGGAGGGCGACCTCGAGCCGGATCCCGGCGGGGACGAGGAGGTCGAGCAGCCCGGCAGCATCGTGCGGCAGGTGAGTCGCGAGCTGAAAGCGCGGCGGTTCGCGGGCGCGGTGCGCCTCCAGGTGCAACAGAGCATGCCCGAGTCCCTTGCCCAGTGGCTGTGCCAGCAGCTTCAGCTCGGCCCCGACGACCTCTACCGCACGCCGACGTTCCTCGGGATGAGCGATCTGCTGAGCCTCGATCTGCGCGGGCGTCCCGAGTTGCAGTATCCACCGCACGTGCCGGTGGTGCATCCGCGGTTCCGCGCGCTCGATCCCGAGAAGCCCGCCGCGATCTTCGCGGCCATCCGCCGCGCGGACGTCCTGCTGCACCATCCGTATCACGACTTCGACACGTCGGTCCTGCGATTCCTCCAGGACGCGGCCCGCGATCCCAGTGTCCTCGCCATCAAGGTTACGATCTATCGGACGAGCCGCGACTCGCCGATCGTCCAGGCCCTGGCCGACGCGGCCCGGCGCGGGAAACAGGTGGCCGTGTTGGTCGAGATCACGGCGCGGTTCGACGAGGCCCCGAACATCCAGTGGGGGCAGTTCCTCGAGAACGAGGGCGTGCACGTCGCCTACGGCGTGGAGCGCTTGAAGACCCACGTGAAGCTGGCGCTGGTGCTGCGCGAGGAGCGCGGCCAGATGCGGCACTACGCCCACATCGGCACCGGGAACTACCATCCGGGCACGGCCCGCATCTACGAGGATCTCGGGCTGCTCACCGCCGACCCGGAGATTTGCCGCGAGGTAGCAGCGGTGTTCAATGGTCTCACGGGCACGACGCCGTACCCCGAGCAGGCACGCCTGCTCATTGCCCCCGGCTCGATGCGGCGCCGCTTCGTGGAGCTGATTCAGCGCGAAGCGACCCATGCGCGCGAGGGGCGCGAGAGCGGCATCTACGCCAAGATGAATCAGCTCCAGGATCCGGAGATGATCCGCGAGCTGTACCGCGCGTCCCAGGCCGGGGTACCGATCACGCTCAACGTGCGCGGCCTGTGCTGCTTGCGGCCCGGTATCCCCGGGCTCTCCGAGACGATCCGGGTCTACAGTGTCGTCGGACGGTTCCTGGAGCACAGCCGGTTGTATCGGTTCGCGAACGCGGGCGCCGCCGAGTACTACATCGGCTCGGCCGACTGGATGCACCGCAATCTGACCAACCGGATCGAGACGGTGGTGCCCGTGCTCGACACCGCCCTGCAGCGCGAGTTGGACGCGGTGATGGCGGTCTACGAGACCGACAACTGCTCCGCGTGGGACTGCGGTCCCGACGGCACCTACGCCCGGCGGATTCCCGCCGAAGGCGAACCGTGCCGCGAGACGCAGGAGATCTTCATCCGCGGGATGTGACCGCGATGCCGCGGCCCGGCCTGCCCCAGCTCGCACCTGAGTCGGATTCGTAGCCAGCCCACGTTTTCCCCTCACCCCGACCCTCTCCCGCTGTTGCGGGAAAGGGGGCGCGCGGCGATCGGCCACTCGTGAACTTCGAGCGGCGCCGACTGGTATTACGCTGATCCGATGTTTGCGGGACCCGCTCTGCTAGTGACGGGTCGTGTCTTTTTCTCCCCGTGGCTGAATTGGAGGTATGAGATGCGCGCTGCCTGGTTGGCGATGGTGGTCACTTTTGCGATGCCGGTTGCGGGCGCCGGGGCCCAGACGAGTAGCCCGCCGCCCTGTTCGTCGGCCGAGTTCCATCAGTTCGATTTCTGGATCGGCAAGTGGACGGTCACGGATTCGGCCGGAAAGCAACTTGGGACTAACGAGATCATCTCTGTCTCGGGTGGCTGCGGCCTGTTGGAGAACTGGCAGGATACGGGCAGCGGCAGCGGGAAGAGCCTGAACATGTACGAGGCCTCCGCCGGGCACTGGACCCAGACCTGGGTGGGAAGTGGTGGAGGGGTCCTGCGGCTGTCAGGTGGCTTGCAAGACGGGAAGATGGTGCTCGGCGACGACCGCGTCACCGCGCGCGGTCCGGTGAAGGATCGCATCACCTGGACCCCGCTTCCCGATGGCCGCGTGCGCCAAACGTGGGATATCTCCACCGATGGCGGAGCGACGTGGCAGACGACGTTCGACGGCTACTACGCGCACCGCTGAACCGCGCGCCCCCTCTCCCGCATCAGCGGGAGAGGGTTGGGGTGAGGGGAAAACGGGCGGCGTGTCCCCGGGGATCAATCGCGGCGCCCGCGGCTGAGGGAACCGGTCTGCGTCTTCCACTGCCGGTGCCGTGCTTTCTACTGCGTGACCAGCTCCGCCCGCACGGTCAGGATCTTGGTATTTCCCCGCTCGTCGAGCTGCGCGTTGCCGAGGACGACGGTCTGTCCGGTACGCGCGTTGATGCGCGTGGCCAACGCTCCGCCGTACGGTGAGTGCACGTGCACTTGGAGTGAGACGAAGCCGGAATCGCCGATGGTCCGGACTTCGCCGATGTCCACGGCGAGAACGTATCCGGTCCGGTCCCTTCGGGGTTGGCCATCGGCGGTGGGCTGTCCACCAATCGCCTGCTCCACGTGGCTCTGGGCGGTGCCGCTCACCACGGCTTCGGCAACCAGCTTGTAGCCCTGGTAGCGGAAGAGCTTCTTCAGCTCCGTCTCGACCATGGCGATGCGCGGGTCGGTCGTCGTGGCGCCATCGGCGTCGATGAGCTGAAAGTGCAACCGCACCCACGGGCTCGGCACGTCGTACTGCGTCAGCACCCGCGCGATCTTGTCGAGGTTGTCCGCGGTTTCGCGAACGGTGACCGTGCTCTCGGTGAAGCTCGTTGACCCCGGGGCCCCGGCACGGTCTCGATACACGTACGGCTCGATCAGTCCGTGCGCCGCGTCTGATGTGATGTACTGGAGCGGAAAGGTCCGCGTATCGAGCCGCGGCGTGCTGCTACAGGCGGTAGCGAGCACCACGAGCGGCAGGCCCAATCGGATGAAGTGACGCATGTCGGTAGCTCCTGGGATCAAAACTGCCAGACGACGACGATGTCGGGGTTGGCGATCGTGATGACGGCCACGTCCCCGCTGGCGCTTTCGACCAGCGGCGGTGGTGTCGGTGCCGAGGCAACGGGAGGGGGATTTCGCGTGCCGCGCGGGATCACGAGTGCCGCCACGACGAGCGCCGCGGCCAGCGCGGGCCCGGCCGCCCAGAGAATGCGACGTCGCACGGCGCGCGCGCGCCGGCCGGCGGCGGTGGCAATGGCGGCGGCCTCACATGCCGTTCGGCGCGGTGGCACCGCGCGCTCGGTGCGGAGTGTGACCTCGAGAGCGACGATTCGGTCGGCCGCCGCGCGGCAGTCGCCGCAGTTGGACAGGTGGTGGCCCAGCTCGGACGACGAGCCGGGACGCAAGTCGGCGGAATCGGCGACGAGCAGGAGTTCCCGCACTTCGGCGCACGTCACGGTTCCTCCCGCGCGAGTTCGGGCGCGAGGCGGAGCACGGCGGCCCGAAGCGCGCGCCGAGCCCGAAACAGATGCGCCCGCACGGTCCCAGCCGACAGTCCGAGCAGCGTCGCCGCCTCGGCGGCGGCGTAGCCCTGAAGGTCCACCAGATCGAACACTGTGCGTTGACGCGCAGGGAGCCCGGCGAGCGCCTGACGGGCAAGCGCCATCAACTCGCCCCGTTCCGCCGCGTCCGTCGGGACCGCCGGGACCGCCGGGACCGCCGAGTGGAAGCGCTCCATCATCCCCTCACGCCTCCGCCGGCGCCGAAGGGCGTCGCGGGCCGCGTTGCGCGTGACTTGAAACAGCCAGGTCGAGAGCCGCGAATTCCCACGGAACCCACCGAGATGGAGGTGGAACCGGATGAGCACCTGCTGGGCGATGTCCTCGGCCGAGTCCGGATCGTCGGTCTGGCCGAGCGCCCAGCGGTGAATCCGCGGATACCATCGGGCCACCAACTCCGTGAATGCCGCCTCGTCGCCGGTCCGAGCGCGGAGAAGCAGGTCGGCATCGGGAGGGCGGTCGTCCGGGGGCAACGGTAGCGGGGCTCCTTTGCATGGCAGTACTGAGACGACGGTGGGGTGGGGGGCGTTTACCGGGGCGGGATGAGCGGGATGGACCGGAATGCGCGACGGCTGCGCTCCCGGCCTGGACTCCACCGGTCTTGTCTCTAAGTTATCTCGTCAGTCAGGAATCCCGCTTATCCCGTCTGTCCCGCGGTTTCACCACGGAGACGGAGCTCCCAGGGAGTATCCCACCATGCCTACAAAGTCTGTCGAATCCGCGATCAACGACCAGATCGCCAAGGAGTTTTACTCAGCGCACCTCTACCTGTCGATGGCGGCTTGGTTCGAGGATCAGAATCTGCCGGGATTCGCGAAATGGATGCGGGTGCAGAACGACGAAGAGCGCGCGCACGCGATGCGGCTCTTCGACTATCTCATCGAGGCCGGCGGCCGCGTCCGTCTCAAGGCCCTGGAGGCCCCACCGACCGACTTCACCAGCCCGCTCAAGGTGATGGAAGCTTCGCTGGCGCATGAGAAGAAGGTGACTGCGTCCATTCGCAAGCTCTACGAGTTGGCGGACAAAGAGAAAGACTACGGCACGCAGCTCCACTTGCAGTGGTTCATCAGCGAGCAGCAGGAAGAGGAGAAGAACGTGGGCGACGTCATCGCCCAGCTCAAGCTCGCCGGCAAGGATAACGTGGCCCTCCTGATGATCGACCGCGAGCTGGGGGCGCGCGGTCCGGAGGCAGCGGGATCCGAGACCGAGTAACACCGCATGGCCACTGAAGTCCGCCTTTCGCGGGAGCTCAAGCTCCTCGACATCACGATGATCGGTGTCGGCGCCATGATTGGCGCCGGCATTTTCGTGTTGACCGGCATCGCGGCGGGCGTGGCGGGGCCAGGCCTGCTCGTCGCGTTCTTCCTGAACGGCCTGGTGGCGATGCTCACGGCCATGGCCTACGCGGAGCTGGGGAGCGCGTTTCACGACGCCGGCGGCGGCTACCTCTGGGTCAAGACATCGCTGCCGGATCCCAACGGGTTCCTGAGCGGCTGGATGTCGTGGTTCGCCCATGCGGTGGCGTGCTCGCTCTACGCGCTGGGCTTCGGAGCCTACTTCCGCTTGTTGCTCGAGACGGCCGGCGTGCCCCCGATCCACCTGGGGTTCATGAGCCTGGAGAAATGGCTCGCGGTACTCACCACGGTCGTCTTCTCGTACATCAACTTCCGCGGCGCCTCGGAGGCCGGGAAAGCCGGCAACGTCGTGACCGTCGGCAAGATCGTGATCATCGGTGCGTTCATCGCGGTGGGCATCTGGGTGCTCGGGGGGCGGCCGGACTGGAAGGTGCAATTCGAGCCGTTCCTGACGCAGGGGTGGGGTGGGGTGTTCGCCGCGATGGGGCTCACGTTCATCGCGTTCGAGGGCTACGAGATCATCGCGCAGACGAGCGAGGAGGTGGAGAACCCCAAACGCAACGTGCCGCGTGCCATCTTCCTGTCGCTCGCGATCGTGATCCCGATCTACCTCCTGGTGGCGTTCGTGGCGATCGGTGCCGTGACCCCACCGGCGGGGATGACCGTGACGGCCTACCTCGGTGCCGAGAAGGAGGTCGCCCTCGTTCGCGCCGCCGACCAGTTCCTCGTGGGCGGCGGATTCGTGATCCTGATAGGCGGGTTGCTCTCGACGCTGTCGGCGCTCAACGCGACCGTGTACTCGTCGTCCCGGGTGGCGTTCGCCATGGCGCGCGACGCCAACCTGCCGGAGATGATGGGGGCCGTCCACCCGAAGACCGCGACGCCGCACCTCGCCATCCTGTTCTCCTCGCTCATCGTGATCGGCATGGCGGTGCTGCTCCCGATCGAGGATGTCGCCGCGGCCGCCGACATCATGTTCCTGCTGCTGTTCGTGCAGGTGAACGTGGCGGTCATGCGGCTGCGGAAGAAGCGGCCGGATCTGGACCGCGGATTCCACATTCCGTTCATGCCGCTCGTCCCCATCCTGGCGATCGGGTCCATGTTGTTTCTCGCCGTGTTCCTGTTCACGCACTATCCCATGGCGTGGGTGGCGGCGGGCGGGTGGATCGCGGTGGGCGCCGGCGTCTAC
>CAYWNR010000066.1:0-11594 GCA_964459705.1 uncultured Gemmatimonadaceae bacterium
TCGACGGACCGGAGTTTCAGACCAGCGTGCCGTTCCAGGTGGGGAAACAGATCACGCGTGAGGGGCACCGGTTCGTCGACTTGATGCCGACAAATGGGAGAAAGGTGGTTGGGGGATAGGCTGGAGGGAGTGGGATAGACGGCGAGACGGCAAGACGGCTAGCGGTATGTAGCACCTGGGTGAAAGGCGGTCTCCGTGAACGGGGGCGTGGGGGTCCCGTG
Source organism: uncultured Gemmatimonadaceae bacterium (assembly GCA_964459705.1). Lineage (GTDB taxonomy): Bacteria > Gemmatimonadota > Gemmatimonadetes > Gemmatimonadales > GWC2-71-9 > JAOTWJ01. Next base: position 222 of record CAYWNR010000066.1, read on the forward strand.
ACAGGCGTCCGGGAATTCCATGGCATGAAGCCGCGGCTCGGCTCTCCCGCATGAAGCGGGTGTGACGTGCCGGTTCACCCGGCAGGGCCGAGCGGCGGCTTCATGCCGCCGAACCCGGCGTGAGGCGCTCAGATTCCGAACAGATGCGGAAGATCCGCCACCGAGTCCACGACCGCGTCGGGCGACGACGCCGTCGAGCTTTCGTCGTCGACCCGGTATTTCCCTGTGCGCACCAGCACCCCGACGCACCCCCAGGTCTTTGCGCCGGCCACATCGGTACTCGCGTCGTCGCCGACCACCACGACGTCGGCCGGGGTGACGTTACCCAGCGTCCGGATGGCGGAGGTAAAGAAGGCGCGCGAGGGCTTCCCCACCACCGTGGCGCTCACGCCAGCAGCATACTCCAGCGCGGCGACGAACGCTCCGGCGTCGAGCGTCAAGCCATCGGCGGTCTTCCAGTAGCGGTTCCGCTGCAACGCCACGAGCCGCCCTCCGCGGAGCACCTGTCGGAACGCTTGATTCAGCCGAGCGAAGGTCCAGCCGGCTCCGAGGTCGCCCACGACCACGGCGGCGGGCTGCGCGTCGTCACGAGCGAGGCCGGTGAAATCCTCCTCGGTCGCCGGCTCGACGTGCAGCGCGACCGGCGCGAGGCCTTCCGATCGGAGCCACGCGGCGGCGGCCGTCGGGGCGGTAACGATCTCGTCGATTCCGGCGGGGATTCCGAAGGAGGCCAATCGCTCCCGCAAAACGCGCCGGGGCATCCGCGTGGTATTGGTCACGAATCGGATGGGGATGCCCGACGCGCGCAGCCGCTCGATCGCCTCGCCCGCGCCGGGCAGGAGCCGATCCTCTTCGTAGACCGTGCCGTCGAGGTCGAGCAGGACGCCGAGCGGTCGCTTCACGTGGCGAGCGCCACTACCCGGGCTTCGATCAGGTCGAGTGCGGTGACGCATTCCTCTCCGAAGTAGTAAGCGACCTCCGACCGCACCCCGCGGTAGAGCGTCGGGCCCTGGTTCATGCAGACGAGGTCGCCGTCAATCACCTCGTCCGCGGGGCACAGGGTCATCCCGTCGAACGTCAGGGGGAACAGGCAGTCCACGATGGACTTCAGATCGTGATAGTCCATTCCCCGTTCCAGACAGAAGGCGTGGATCGTGCACCCGCGCCGACCGTTCCGGCCCAGGAAGACGCACGCGCCGTCCTCGACCCGCGTGCGCATGGCGGCGCCACCGGGGAAATCGGGGTCGCGCTCGACCTCCGCTTCGAACCACTGATCGCGGGGAATGCCGACGTAGGCTTCCAGGGCATCCGCGTGCTTCAGGATGGCCTGGGCCCGTGGCAACTCGACATCCACCCCGAAGGAGCAACACCAGTCGTTGCAGAAGTCACACTGGAGACAGTGCGTGAAGTAGCGGTACTGGAAGATGCGCGGATCGACCCGGGAGATGGCTGGGACGCCGTCGCGCGAGACGAAAGTATGAGGCAGCTTGATGGAACGCATGAGGCGTGAAACGTGAGACGTGAGACGCGAAAAGCAAGGGGGGGGACCGAAGAGGAGATTGAAGATTGCAGAATGCAGAACGTGGGCCCTGGGGCCGGATGGGAGCGCCGAGGGCGTTGGGTCTTCCCGTCTCACGTTTCACGTTTCACGTTTCACGCCAATGGCACCCTCCACCGTCGACGGCCCCGCGCGCCTCGCGCGCCTCGCGCGTCCCGACAAGTGGTATCTCTCCGCGGGCGACGGGATCCTGTGGGCTCCGCCGTCTCCAGTCTGGCTCCATCGTCCGGGCTTCTGGGACGAGGCCATGGTGTACTATCACCCGTTCGCGCCGCTGTTCGGCGTGGCGCTGGTGGATGCCTCCGGCCGTGAGATCTCCCTGCGCCGCTCTCGGACGGAATGGACTCCCGGGATGCTGACCGTGGAATGGCGGACGGCCGAGGACATCGTTCTTCGGGAACAGCGCGCGGTGGAGCCGGGTGGTTTCGTCGTGAGTACCTGGGGCGTGCCTACCGCCGTGCCCGCCAGTCATCTCATTGCCTTCACGTCGCAACCCGGACCGGAGACCGAGGGATGGAAACGGCTGCGCGATGGGGTGGCGTGGACACGCCAGCTCACCGACCGGCGGGGCGGCGCGATGGACGTGCAGGCCAGGCTCACCTGCAACGCCACCGGCGTGCGCGTCGCGGCGTACCGCTCCGAGCCGTGCGCGGTCCATCCCTCCTGGGAGCGGACGCCGTTTCGGGATCACTGGCAGGCCGAACCACCCGATGAGATCAGACTCGAAGGGATCGACGCCAGCGGGCTCGTCTACGCGGCGGTGGCGGTCTCACTCCCCAAGACCTCAGCGAACATCCGGCTTTCGCTTCAGCTCATCCCGACGGATCCGCCCACGGGTGGCTCGACGGTGGTGGCGTTTGCCGACCGCTTCCCGCGCTTCCACTGTGATGACACGTTCCTCGAGCGGTACTACGACTACCGGCTCTACGGCCTGCACCTGAACCGGTTGGGGGGAAACGCCGGCCACGTACGGCATCCCGCCATCGCCGAGGGCATCGGCTACTTCCACGTGCCGATCACCTACAGCGCGCAGTGTCACATGTTCGAGATGCGGTGGGCGCGCGACCCCGAAGAGGCATACGGGTCGCTGCTCAACTTCATCGAGTCGCAGAAGCCGGACGGCTCGTTGCACGGCCGGCTCTACACGACGCATCTCGAAGGCACGGACTTCTATCACGCCAACTGGGGCGACGCGGTCCTCGCGGTCGATGCCGTAGCGCCGCACGCCGGATTCGTGTCGCGCGCCTATGAGGGACTGGTGCGCTACGCCCGCTGGCTCGACGCGACACGCGACCGCGAGCAGTCCGGCATGTACGATGTGGTGGATCAGTTCGAGACCGGGCAGGAGTACATGTCGCGCTACCAGACGGTGGATCCGGACGCCGACCGCTATGGCTGGGAGAACCGGATTCGGTTGAAGGGCGTGGACGTGACGGTCTACGCGTACCAACTCAAGCGCGCCCTGGCATTGCTCGCTACCCGGCTCGACCTCTCGCGCCAGGCCGACGGATGGCGCGCGGGCGCGGAGCGTATCGGCGACGCCATCCGGACGGCGATGTGGGACGAGACACTGGGCCTGTTCACCGACGTGGATCCGCGCACGATGCAGCGAACCCGGGTGAAGGCGGCGGTGAGCTTCTACCCGCTGCTCACCGACTTGCTGGACGACGACGCGGTACGCATACTCGCGGCGCACCTCGAGAACCCCGCCGAGTTCGCGACCCCGTACCCGGTGCCGTCCTCCAGCCTCGACGATCCCCTGTTCTCCGCGACCGCCGAGTGGAAGGGCAAGCGGCACAACTGCCCGTGGAACGGCCGCGTGTGGCCGATGACGAATAGCCACGTGATCGAAGGACTGCTCCGGCAATGGCAGGCCGGGCGTCGCTTCGTGGGTCCGCTGGCGGCGCGTCTCCTCACCACGTTCGTGCGCATGATGTTCCACGACGGCGACCTCGCGCGACCGAACTGCTACGAGCACTACGACCCCTTCACCGGCCGCGCGTCGGTCTATCGCGGGATCGACGACTACCAGCACAGCTGGGTACTGGACCTGCTGCTGCGCGGCATCGCCGGGCTCGAGCCGCGCGCGGACGCGCTCATCGTGGACCCCCTGCCCGCCCCCGTCGAAACGGTGGAGGTCTCCGGCGCCACAATCCGGGGCCATGCGGTCACTCTCAGCCGCAAAGGCGACGCGATCACGGTGACGGTGGATGGCCAACCGCAGCGCGGCACCATGGGTCACCCGTTGGTGATTCCGTGGTGAACAACGCCTCCGTTCCGGTCCAGCTCGCCGGTCTCACCAAGCAGTTCGGATCGGTGACCGCGGTCGCGCCGCTCGACCTGGAGATCAACGCCGGTGAGTTCGTCGTGCTCGTGGGACCGTCCGGCTGTGGCAAGACCACGATTCTCCGGATGATCGCAGGGCTGGAGGAGCCCACCGGCGGCACGGTCGCGATCGGCAACCGCGACGTCACCGACGTCGAGCCGGCGGACCGCGACATCGCGATGGTGTTCCAGAACTACGCGCTCTACCCGCACATGACCGTGGCGGCGAATCTGGCGTTCGGCCTCCGCATGCGGCGCATGCCCGCCGACGAGATTGCCCGCCGGGTGGACCGCGCCAGTCAGGTGTTGGGCCTCGAAGCGCTGCTCGACCGGCGACCGGCGCAGCTCTCCGGTGGACAGCGCCAGCGGGTGGCGCTGGGCCGCGCCATCGTGCGCGACCCGCGGGTGTTTCTCTTCGACGAGCCGCTCTCGAACCTCGACGCGCGGCTCCGCGCGGAGATGCGCCACGAGCTCAAGGACCTGCACCGCCGCCTCGGCGCCACGATGATCTTCGTCACCCACGACCAGGTGGAGGCGATGACACTTGGCGACCGTATCGCGGTCCTCAAGGACGGGGTGCTGCAGCAGTACGACACGCCGCTCGAGGTGTATCGCCGCCCGGCGAACTTGTTCGTGGCGACGTTTGTGGGGACACCGGAGATAAACACCGTCGGCGGACCGGCGGACCGGCGGACCGGCGGACCGAAGACGGGTGGTGAGTTTCGGTGCGGGGCGTTTCGGCTTCTGCTGGAGCGGGAGGTCCCGCCAGGCCAGGTCGTGGTCGCGGTGCGTCCGGAGGACCTTGGGCTCGTTGGCGCCGATTCGGGTGCGTGTGACGTTGCGGTTCAGGTCGAACGTTTGGAACCGCTCGGGAACGAACTGCTGGTCCATGTGACGGCGCAGCCGGATCTGCGCTGGGTGGTGCGAGCGCGCGCGGACTGGCCGGGCCAACCGGGCGACCGAGTGGGCCTCCACATCGATCCTGCGCGAGTCCACCTGTTCGATGCCGTGACGGGAGTCCGTGTCGAATGACCGACCTATGGTCCGTCAGTCCGTCGATCCGTCGGTGGTTTCGGTCCGCCGGTCCGCCGGTCCGCCGGTCCGCCGTCTTCGTGTTGTTCGCGGCGTGCCACGCTCCTTCCCCAACGATCACGCTCCGCGTGATCAACTGGGCGGCCGATCTCGAGCTGACCACCGAGCAACACATCGCGGATGCGTGGGCCGCGGATCATCCGGGCGTTCGCGTCATCGTCGAGTCCATCTCCTCCAACTACGGCGAGAAGCTCGTCACCGCCATCGCGTCGGGTGCGCCACCCGATGTGTTCTTGCTCGACAGCCCGGACATTCCCGCGTTCGTGGACCGGGGTCTGGCACTCGATCTCATGCCGTATGCCCCGCGCGTCGGCTATGACCCGGCCGATCTCTTCCCGGAGGTACGGGCGATGTTCGAGCGGGGATCGCAGCTCTATGCGTTCCCCAAGGGCTTCACACCCTTCGTCGTGTTCTACAACCGGCGCTTGTTCGACTCGCTCGACGTGCCGCTCCCGCCGGACACGGGATGGACGTGGGAGGGATTCCTCGCCACCGCGCAGCAGCTCACGCGCGACGTGGACGGCGACGGTCGGCCCGACATCTACGGACTCAACTTCCCGCGCCAGCTGTTCGAGTGGGTGCCGTTCGTGTGGTCGGCGGGGGGCGACATTCTGAGTCCGGACGGCTCGCACACCACCGGCTACCTCGACGGCGAGCCCGCGGTGGCGACGTTCGCGTTCTTGACGTCCCTGGTGACGCAATACGGCGTCGCCCCGCCGATTCAGTTCCTCCGCGCCGGCGATCCGATGCGCGTGGCGCGCTTCTATCTCGGTCACCAGGGCATGCTGGTCTCCGGCCACTGGCAGCTCCCTCGCCTCATGCAGTACGCCGCGCGCGGTAACCTCGAGATCGGCGTGGCGCCAATCCCCCGGCGAGACGGTGCTCGGAGCCAGACCGCTCTCTACGCGTCGGGCTGGGCGGTGCCGGTGAACGTGAAGCACAAGCGTCTCGCGGTGGATCTGGCGGCCTACCTCGCCGGCCCGGACGCGCAACGCGCGCGCGCGGAATCGCATCTCGAGCTTCCGGCGCTCCGGACCGTGGCCGAGCGCGTGGCCACCGAGGACACGCTCGGCATCGAGCGCGCGTTCCTGGCACTGGTCCCCACGGGGCGCCCTCCGTGGGGCGCGGTGGTGCGCGACTTCCACGAGATCGAGGAGATGTCGTTCGACATCATGGATCGCGTGCTCTTGCGGGGGGACACGCCCCGTGCGGCCGCCACCGACGTCGCCCGCGCCATCGACCGGATGCGGACGCGGTGACGCTCGCTCGGAAGCTCGCGCTCGCGGCGTGGGTACCGCTCGCGGCCGGCCTCACGCTGGGCGTGTGGGTCGCGCACCGCCACGTGACCGCCGCGGAGCACGAGCTGCTGCGAGCGGAAGCCACGGTCGGGCGAGAAGTGTTCGGCATCACGCGGAGTCGGCAAGCGCTCACGGCGTTGCTCGGCGACCGCTGGGCGCTGCGGCCGGACACCGGCACCACTTTCGACGAAGCGGTCATCGCGCACACGCCGGAGGGACCGCGCGCGATCGCCGCGGTGTACGACGCGGACCGGTGGGCCACCGTGGGCACGCTCGCCGTCCGGCCGAGTGCGGATACCTCGGATACCCGGATGCATCTCCTGGTAGCGGTCGTCGTGCTGCTTCTCTTGGGCGGGTTCTCCGGATGGTGGACCAACGCCCACGGGCGACGGCTGGTGCCCGGTGCGGTCGCCGCGCTCCTGCTGGGGATCGCCGTGATCCCCACCGGCCGCTGGGCCGAGCGGCGGCTCCGGGGCGCCACCGACGCCCGCATCATGCTCGCGGCGCGCGCGCTCGACCTGGTGCCCGCCGACTCCGTACGGGCCGTTCCGGGCGGCGTCACGGTGGTGACCGGCCTCCCGTTCATCGCGCGCGCGGACACCACGACGGCTGTCTCCACGCTGCCGACCGCGGCGGTCGAGGGGTTGCGTGACGCGGCCGAGCCCGACGCGGACGGCCGCGTGTTCGCCGCGGGTGTGCGCTACGCCGTGGCCGACGTCGGTCCGGTGCGGCTGGTCGCCCTGCCCTTCGAGCATTCGCACAACCCCGTGCCGGCGCTGACCGCGGTGGCGTTCATCGGTCTGCTCCTGAGTGCCCTGGTCGCTTCATTGGCGGACTTCGCCGACCGGCCCCGGGTGCTCCGCCGGAACCTGACCGGCTGGTCGTTCCTGGCGCCGGCGGCGTTGCACCTCGCCGCGTTCACCGTGGGTCCGCTGGTGTTCGCCGGCTGGCTTTCGCTACATCGCTGGAGCCTGCTCGACGCGGCGCGACCGTTCATCGGGCTCAGGAACTACGCCGCGGTGCTCACCGATCCGACGTGGTGGAACGCGGTGAAGAACACGGCCGTGTTCACACTCAACGTGCCGGTGTCCATGGCGGTTGCACTTGGACTGGCACTCTTGGTCCAGCGCAAGCTCCGCGGTATCGTGGCGCTTCGCGCGGTGTTCTTCTTACCGACCATCACCAGTCTCGTTGCGGTTGCCATCATATGGCAGTGGATGTTCAACGACGAGGTCGGGTTGTTGAACTGGCTGCTCTCGCTGGTGCATTTGGGGCCCGTGCCCTGGCTCACCTCACCGCGCACGGCGCTGCCGGCGCTGATGCTGATGTCGGTGTGGCTCGTGGTGGGTTATCAGATGGTGTTGTTCCAAGCGGGACTCGCCGCCATCCCCCATGATCTGTACGACGCCGCGCGGATGGATGGCGCGGGCCGCTGGCGGCGGTTTCTCCACGTGACGCTGCCCGGTCTCCGCCACACGCTCTTCTTCGTGCTGGTGACGTCGGTGATCGGCTCGTTCCAGATCTTCGGCGCGGTCTATGTGATGACCGAGGGCGGACCGCTCCATTCGACGGACGTCGCGGTGTTCCACGTATACGAGGAGGCATGGGAGTATTTCCGGTTCGGCAGGGCGGCAGCGATGAGCTGGGTGCTGTTCGCGATCATCTTCCTTGTAACCTGGGTGCAGTTCCGGGTGGTGGAGCGGCGGGCGACATGACCGACGGGCCGGCGGGCCGACGGGCCGGCGGGCGGGGGGTGCCCGGTGTTCCCCCTCTCCACATCGTGGAGAGAGGGCCAGGGGGTGAGGGCCCGTCGGCCCGTCGGCCCGTCGGCCCGTCGGTCCTCACCTGGCTCCTCGCCGGTTTTCTCGCTCTCACCATGCTCGCGCCCTTCCTCTGGATGGTCTCCACGAGTCTCATGGGAGAGCTGGAGGTCTTTGGTTTTCCGCCGCGGCTGATCCCGGCGCATCCACAGTGGCACAACTACGTGAGTGCGCTCACCGCTCGGCCCTTTGGACGGTACTTCCTGAACTCCTTCCTCTTCGCGGTGTCGGTCGTGATCGGGCAGGTGGCGACGGCGGCGACGGCGGGCTATGCGTTCGCCAAGATCGAGTTTCGTGGGCGGGAGCGGGTGTTCCTGCTGTTCCTCTCCACCATGATGGTGCCGACCGTGGTCGTGCTGATCCCGCGGTTCTTGATGATCGACGCGCTCGGCTGGGTGGACACGTACGCGGGGTTGATTGGGACGGAACTGGTATCGGTGTGGGGCATCTTCCTGCTGCGCCAGGCGTTTCGCTCGGTGCCGAGCGAGCTGGAGGACGCGGCGCGAATCGACGGCGCGGGGCCGTGGCGGGTCTTCTGGAGCGTGTCCCTGCCCCTCGTCAAGCCGGCGTTGGCCACGTTGGCCCTGTTTGCGTTCATGGAGGCCTGGAAGAACCTGCTGTGGCCGCTGATCGCGACGCGCTCGATGGCCATGCGGACGGTGGAGGTCGGCATCGCGTCGTTCCACGGGGTGTTCGTCACCAATTGGCCGTATCAGATGGCGGCGGCGGTGACCGCGGTGGTGCCGATCGTGCTACTGTTCCTGGTCACCCAGCGGTACTTCGTGCAGGGGATTCAGATGACGGGATTCAAGTGACCGCACCCGGACGGCTCGCACTCGCGCGTCCGGCAACGGGACCACACGCCGAGCAGCCCGTGCTGTATGCCGGGCCGGCGCTCGACGAAGCGCGGGCGGTGGTGGTCGCCGTCCATGGCCGAGGCGACGACGCCGAGGGGATCCTCGCCATGCGCGACGTGCTGGGCGTGCCCGACGTCGCGTTCGTGGCGCCGCACGCGGCGGGGAACAGGTGGTACCCTTACGCGTTCCTCGCACCCACCACCGACAACGAGCCGTGGCTCTCGTCGGCACTCGACGTGTTGCGCGCGGTGGTGGAGACGCTCGAGGCCGCCGGCGTGCCGCGGGGACGCATCGTTCCGCTCGGATTCTCGCAGGGTGGGTGTCTGGCGTTGCACTTCGGCGCCACGCACGCGACACGTTGGGGCGGGCTCGTCGGTCTCTCGGCGGGACTCATCGGTCCGCCCGGTACCCCGTGGACGTTCACGGGGTCGCTCGCCGGGACGCCGGCGTTTCTCGGGTGCAGCGACCGCGATCCACACATCCCGCGCGACCGTCTGGAGGAGAGCGGGCGCGTGCTCGAGCAACTCGGCGCCGCCGTCACGCTCCGCGTGTATCCGAGGATGGGGCACACGGTCAACGAGGATGAGCTGGCGCATGTGCGCCGACTGCTGCAATCGGTGGGCGGAGCCACGAAGGGCAAATGACGAACAAGTGGCGCACGCTTTGGCTCCTGGCGGCGGCGGAGCTGCTCGCCATGGGCCTCTGGTTCTCGGCGACCGCGGTCGCCCCCGCGCTGCAACGTGAGTGGGGCATCTCGGCCGGCCAGGGCGCGTGGCTCACGATGGCCGTGCAGCTCGGCTTCGTGGCCGGCGCGCTGCTCTCGGCGCTGTTCAACGTCGCCGACCTCTGGCCGCCGAATCGCGTGCTCGCCATCGGCGCCTTTGCGGGTGCCGCGCTCACGGCGCTCATTCCCGCCACCGGCGCGGGCTTCGGCCTCACGGTCGCCCTGCGTTTCGGTACCGGCGCGTCGTTGGCACTCGTCTATCCGGTGGGCATGAAGATCATGGCAACCTGGACGCGGGAAGACCGCGGGCTCGGCATCGGATTGCTGGTCGGCGCGCTCACCGTGGGGTCGGCATCGCCGCACCTGATTCGCGCGTTGGGAAACCTCGACGCGTGGCGCCCGGTAGTGTACGCGTCCGCGGCGCTCGCGGCGACGGGCGGGCTCATCGGCTGGATCTTCTGCGTACAAGGCCCCTATGGCGCCCCCGCACCCAAGTTCCGCTGGAGCTACATGGCAAAGGCGCTCACGGTGGCCCCTCTCCGCCGCGCCAACGCCGGCTACTTCGGACACATGTGGGAGCTGTACGCCATGTGGACCTGGCTGCCGGCATTCCTGCTCTTCGCGTTCCCATCCACCCGGCTCGGCGCCGTGGCTGCGGGGCTGGTGACGTTCGGTGCCATCGCGCTCGGCGGCCTCGGCAGCCTGCTCGCCGGCTGGCTCGCCGACCGGTGGGGCCGTACGCGGACGACCATCCTCAGCATGGCGATCAGTGGCGCCTGCTGCCTCATCATCGGCCCCGCCTTGTCGCTCGGCCCCGTCGTGGTCGGCGCGCTCGCGCTGATCTGGGGTTTCGCGGTGGTCGCGGATTCCGCGCAGTTCAGCACGAGTGTGAGCGAATTGGCTGAGCCGGAGTACATGGGGACGCTGCTCACGACGCAGACGGCGCTCGGGTTTCTGCTCACGCTCGTCACGATTCGACTACTGCCTGTCGTCGTCGAGGCGGTGGGGTGGCGATGGGCGTTCGTGTTCCTGGCGCCGGGGCCGGCGGTGGGGAGTTGGGCGATGTGGCGGCTGTTGCGGTCGGCGGATGCGGGACGGTTGGCGGGGGGACGGGGGTGACCAGGCGGTTGGGCGGAAGCCCATCACGTCGCTTCAGCGACATCAGCCGAGCCGCCGCTTTAGCGGCGAGCTCGCGCGGCGGCGCAGACACTCCGTCGGGCGCCGGCCGCCCGACGGTCCGCGGGTAAACCCGCGTCTCGGCTGGTGGGCGGTGAACCGCCCTGTTTCGCGGCGGGCGGACGGCTCTTCGGCTAGAGACATCGGAACCATCCGCCAAGACCTCACGCTTATCAGGCCGACACCAGGGCGCCTGGAATCCGACACCATGTCTGTAAATCGTTGACAGACCGCGCGATCTGCCGGGATTCCAGGCGTGAGGTGCAGGCCTGAGTCGGGGTCAATCGACACCACAATCGACACCGACGCCGGCCACCTGGAACCCGGCCCCCCCTCAGGCCGAGCCCCCCCTACTACCAGGAGGAGTTGCGGGAGGAGGGTCACATCTGCACGTTGCCAACAGCGCCGGTATCAGAGTCGTTCTGGTTTCGGCGACATACCACCAGTGAGCCGGTCGGCGGATTAGGTGTGCTTCGGTGGAGTGAGTTGAATCATGTCGTGGATTCTGGCGAGTGCTGTGTCG
>CAYWNR010000067.1:0-6923 GCA_964459705.1 uncultured Gemmatimonadaceae bacterium
CCATCCGAATTGTTGACCCACCCCTGGATGCTGGATGGCATCGAGGGCGCCGCGGCATTCTCGGACGGACAGACGCAGGCGGTGCGAGGCTTGGAGGTCATCGACGATACGACGCTCGTCGTGCGACTCGCCGCGCCGCTCGCGTTCTTCCCGACGTTGTTGTCGCACCCGCAGACCGCGGTCGCCGCGGCCGCGAGCACGGACGCGAGCCCGATCGGCACCGGTCCGTGGCGGTTCGCGAGTCGAGACTCGAGTGAGATCCGGCTCGTGCGGAACGACGGGTATTGGGACACCCCGCCGGTGCTGGATTCGCTCATCCATCGCTACGTTCCCGACTCCCTGATGGCCCAGGCGTTCAACGCGGGGTGGGTGGATCTCGCCTCCGAGGTGCCCGCGCCCGTGCTCATGGAGTGGCGCACGCGATCGGACATCGGGTTCGTCGAGTCGGAGGCGGAGACGGTCACCCGCTTGGTGATCAACATGCGAGAGCCAGCGTTTGCCGACGTCCGCGTGCGGCGCGCGCTGAATCACGCCGTGAACGCGCAACTGCTCGCGCGGGCGACCGCCGCGGCGAGTGTCGTTCGCGCGGCCGGCGCCATCCCGCCCTCGCTTCCCGGCGCCGACCTTGAGCGAGAACCGTACGCGTTCAATCCCGCCCTCGCCCGCTCGTTGCTCCAGGCCGGTGGCTACCCCGAGGACCGCCCGTTGCGGCTCCGGGTGCCGTCGCCGGGACTGTCGGATTTCCCCGCGGAGAGCGGGGCGTTGCTCCGCGACTACTTCGAGGCCATCGGGCTCAAGGTCGAGCTGACCGTCGGCTCGCCCGGGATCGAGAACGCGCTGCTCGATCGGACGGCCGATCTCGTGATGACGGTGTGGGTGGGCGACTACCCTGACGGGGACGCGTTTCTGTACCCCCTCTACCATTCCGATCTCGCCGGGTCGGCCGGCAACGAGGGCGCCTATCACAATCCCGAGGCCGACCGGCTGATGGATGCGTCGCGGCGAGAGCTGGATCCCACGCGGCGGGCCGAGCTTTTGCGCGCGGCGGATCGCGTGATCTTCGATGACGCCCCCGCGGTGTTCCTGTGGTTCACCCGTACGGCCACCGTCTATTCGCTGCGACTGGCAGGGTGGGGTCGAGATCCGATGCTCTCGCGCCTCACAACCGTGCGTCTGGCGGGCGTCACCCCGTGATCGACCTTCTGTTCGGACTTCCGGCGCGGGTGTGGGTTCTGCTCGCGCTCGTGGCGCTGGTCCCGGCCGCCGTGGCGCTCATCCTCCCGGTCACGCCATTCGGCCATCGGTTCGGCCTGGCCACGCGACTCGCGAGTCGCGCGGTGGGACTGATGGGCTTGGGGTTCGGGGCCATGGCGCTCCTCGCGACGCTCTCCGTGCTGTGGACGGGCTTACAGGAGATCCGCCGGCGACACCTGCCCGCGGTCGTCGACCTCGCCGCCGAGCTGAGCACCGGCCACGCCAGCGCGCCGGACAGCGTCTCGATGTCGCGCACGCTGTCGCTGTTCCGCGCGTTCCAACCGGAAGTGGGACCGGTGGCCGCGTGGGGCGATACCTGCAAGCTCAAGTGCCTCGCCCTGTCCACGGAGCCCGACCTCGCCGCGGACGCGCGGACCTGGGCGGAACACGCGGTCGCCCGCACGCCGCGGAACGAGCCGTTGCACACCGTGACGCTGAATCATCACCTGCACCTCGTCATCGTCGGCGTGTTGCGGAACCCCACAGGCGGGCCGGAAGGACGGGTGGCGGTGGCGGTCGAAGCCGGCTGGGTGGCCGACCGGGCGCTCCAGACAGCGGTCGCGCTGGTCGTCCTCGCCTACCTGCTGCTGCTCGGCGTTGGCTGGGCCACGCGCGGCATGCTCGCCGAGACGGTGGCCAGCCGCGCGCGGGACATCGCGGTGCGGCTGCGATCCGCCACGTCGGTGCCGGCCGGGACACCGGCGCCGGCCGACGAGTTGGCGCTCCTGGACCAAACGGTGAGCCGCCACATCGTGGACAGCGTCACGCGACTGCGGGACGCCGATCGCGCGACCACGGAGGCGCGCGCGTTGGCCGCCCGGATGGAAGCGACCGCGACGCTGGCCGCCGGCGTCGCCCACGATTTCAGCAACTTGATGTCCGGGGTCATGGCCAACTGTGAAGTGCTGCGCGCCGACGTCGGCGACGATCCGGACGCCGCGAACACGCTCGACACCGTCGTGGAGTGCGCCACGCGCGCCAGCCAGCTGGCCGAGCAGCTCGTGGCGTTCGCGCGCGGTGGCCGGTACGAGCCGAGCGTCGTGAATCTCAACATGCTGGTGGCGGAGACGCTCCGGCTCGAGATGCGCGCCTTGGGAGCCAACGTCACCGTGGATCGGCGGCTCGCGTGGGATCTCCAGCGCGTGGACGCCGACGCCACGCAGCTGCGGCAGGTCATCAGCAACCTGTATCGCAACGCGGTGGAAGCGCTCGCGGAGACCGACGCCGGTGGCACGATCACCGTGGCGACCTGGAACGTCCTCCCCGAACAGCACCCGGCGGCGCTCGCCGACATGCCCGCCGGACCGTACGTGGCGCTGACCGTTCGCGACACCGGTCCCGGCATGTCGGCGGAGACCCGCGCGCGCGTGTTCGAGCCCTTCTTCACCACGAAGGAGGGCGGCCGCGGCATGGGGCTCGCCGCGACCTACGGCATCGTGACGCATCACGGGGGGCGGATCGAGGTCGAGAGCGCGCCGCAGCGCGGCACGGCGTTCACCGTGTACCTGCCGGCCACGGCCGTCTTCGCCGTATCGGAGGCCGCGCGCGCGGCCACGCCCCCACCACCCGACGCAACCCCGACGGTGCTCATCGTGGACGACGAGGTCGCCGTACTCGCGGCCACGCGCCGGCTGCTCGAGCGGCGAGGGTATCGCGTCCTGACGGCGGAGAGCGCGGGGGACGCCTTCCAGATCGTCGGGCATGCGGATCGGCGGATTGACGTCGTGTTGCTGGACCTCCGCATGCCGGGCCGGAGCGGGGGTGATGTGATCGACCCGCTGAGCGCCGCCCGGCCGGACGCGCGGATCGTGATCGGCGCGGCGCCCGAGGACGACGGCGAGGCCCGCGCCCTGCTCCGGCGCGGCGCGTCGGCGGTGGTGCAGAAGCCGTTCCGGCCCGAGGAGCTCGGAGCCGTCATCGAGCGTCTCGTCGGCAGTCCCGCGCCCACCACCTGACGGGCATACCGCCGTCCGCCTGCGGACGATACATTCGCCCTGTTCCCCGACGACGCCGAGGCCCGCATGACCAGCGCAACCAGCCTGCGTGACCGGATCGTGGGCATCGACCGCACCGTCCCGCTGCTCGACGGCTCCGAGGCTCGCTACGTGAGCCTCGACAACGCCGCGAGTACTCCGGCGTTGCGCGACGTGCTGGATGCCGTGCAGCGGTTCCTCCCCTACTACTCCAGCGTCCACCGCGGGACCGGCTTCAAATCCCGGCTGTCGACCGAAGCGTACGACGACGCGCACCGCATCGTCGCGGCCTTCGTCGGCGCCGACCTCACGCGCAACACCGTCATCTTCGGCAAGAACACCACCGAGGCGGTGAACAAGCTCTCCTACCGTCTCCCGCTCCGGCCGGACGCGGTGGTGCTCACGACGCTGCTCGAGCATCACTCCAATGATCTGCCGTGGCGCCGCGCCGCGCGTGTCGTGCACGTCGGCGCCACCCCCGAAGGCCGGCTGGACGAAGACGACTTCGACCGCAAATTGGCGCAGTACGGCGACCGCGTGGCGCTCGTCACCGTGAGCGGCGCGTCCAACGTGAGCGGGTTCGTCCAGCCCATTCACCGACTGGCCCGGAAGGCGCACGCCGCCGGCGCGCGGATTCTGGCGGATGTCGCCCAGCTCGCCCCGCACCGCGCGGTGGACATGCGCCCGGACGACGACCCCGAGCATCTGGACTTCCTGGTATTGTCGGCGCACAAGATGTACGCCCCGTTCGGCACCGGCGCGCTGATCGGCCCGTCGGCGCTGTTCCTCGACGGCGCGCCCGAGTATCAGGGCGGCGGCACCGTGGACGCGGTGACCGTGAACGAGGTGATTTGGGCCGGTATGCCGGATCGCGAGGAAGCCGGGAGTCCCAACGTGCTCGGCGCCGTCGCGTTGGCGGCGGCCGCAACCACGCTCCGGCGCATCGGCATGGACACGATCGCGGACCACGAGAACGACTTGATCGTGCGCGCCCTCGAACGCCTCGGCCGCGTGCCGGGGCTCCGGATCTACGGCGAGACCGATCCGGCGCGCGCGCGTGAGAAGGTGGGTGTCATTCCCTTCAACCTCACGGGCGTGTCACACGCGCTCGTGGCCGCGATCCTGGGATACGAGGCCGCCATCGGCGTGCGGCACGGCTGTTTCTGCGCGCACCCCTACGTCGTGCACCTGCTCGGCCTGTCGGAAGCGGAAACGGGGAGCTGGCGTGCCCGGATGGCGCGCGGCGACAAGGCGGACATGCCCGGCCTCGTGCGCGCGAGCTTCGGCTGCTACAACACGACGGACGACATCGACCGCCTGGCCGAGATGCTCGAGCGGATCGCCAAGGGCGACTATCGCGGACGGTACCAACAGCTGCCGAGCGGCGAGTTCGTCCCCGAAGGTCTGGCGCACGATTTTGGGGCGCACTTCGCGCTGGATACGGCGGGATTGCCGGAGGCGCCTGCGGCGTCGGGGCCGTGTGGGATATAGGCAGCGGGGCAGTGGAGCAGCGGGGCAGTGGAGCAGCGGGGCAGCGCGGCAGCGGGGCAGCGCTGGGCGGGGTGAGTTGAGCCGTTACCGAGTTTCCTGGAGGGTTGACCATGACAGATGACGTCTCGCGCCGCGATTTCTTGCAGGTGGGTGCTGCGGCGGCGCTGCTGAGTCCTGGCCTTCGGCGGGCGGGCGGGCCTGCGGGACGACGGGCGGGTGATCAGGATCTGGATCTCGAAGAGGTGACGGTTTCCGGCTTGCAAGCACGCATGACCGACGGGCAGACCACCTCCGCGGCCATTTGTGCGGCATACCTCCAGCGGATCGACGTCATCGACCGGCACGGGCCGACGCTCAGGTCGGTGATCGAGCTGAACCCCGACGCGCTGGCGATTGCCGGGCGGCTCGACGATGAGCGGCGGTCGGGGCAGGTCCGCGGACCGCTGCATGGCATTCCGGTGCTGATCAAGGACAACATCGCGACGCACGATCGCATGAGCACGACGGCGGGGTCGCTCGCGCTGGACGGCGTGATCGCGCCGCGCGACGCGTTTCTCGTCGAGCGGCTGCGCGCGGCGGGCGCGGTGATTCTCGGTAGGACGAATCTCTCCGAGTGGGCCAACTTCCGCTCGACGCACTCGTCGTCGGGGTGGAGCGGTCGCGGCGGCCAATGCAAGAACCCGTACGCGCTCGACCGCAACCCGTGCGGGTCCAGCTCCGGCACGGGTGCCGCCGTCTCCGCCAATCTGGCTACCGTGGGCATCGGGACCGAGACGGACGGCTCCATCGTCTGTCCGTCGAACGCCAATGGCCTGGTGGGACTGAAGCCGACGGTCGGCCTGGTGAGCCGGAGCGGGATCATCCCCATCTCGCACAGCCAGGACACCGCCGGCCCGATGTGTCGGACCGTGACCGACTGCGCGATCCTGCTGTCCGCGATTGCTGCCCCCGATCCCTCCGATCCTGCGACGAACCGGCGGACCGGCGGACCGGCGGACGGGGACTACACGACGTTCCTGGATCCCAGGGGACTCCGCGGGGCGAGAATTGGCGTGGCGCGGAAACACGTGTGGGGGTACAGCCCCGAGGCCGACCGCGTGTGCGAGGCGGCGCTGGACGTGCTGCACAACGCGGGCGCGGTGCTGGTGGATCCGGCGGACATTCCGCACTACGGCGAGTACGACGACGACGAGTTTCAAGTCTTGGTGTACGAGTTCAAGGCCGACCTCAACGCGTACCTCGCCGCGTGGGCGCCCGACGCGCCGTCCAAGACGCTCGCCGACCTCATCGCGTTCAACTCGCGGGAACACGATCGCGAGCTCAGGTACTTCGGGCAGGAGATCTTCGAGATGGCCGAGGACAAAGGTCCGCTCACGGATCAGGCCTACCTCGACGCCGTCGCCAAGTGTGCGCGTCTGTCGCGCACCGAGGGACTGGACGCGCTGTTCGATCAATACAAGCTGGACGCGATCGTGGCCCCCACCGGTGGCCCGGCATGGACGACGGATCTCGTGAACGGCGATCACTTCTCCGGCGCCAGCTCCACGCCGGGCGCCGTTTCGGGCTACCCACACATCAACGTTCCGGCCGGCTACACGTTCGGCCTGCCCGTGGGACTCACGTTCCTGGGACGGCCGTGGTCGGAGGGGACCCTGCTCAAGTTCGCGTTCGCCTTCGAGCAGGCGGCCAATGCGCGGAGGCCGCCTCGGTTCCTGCCGACGGCGGATCTCACCACGCCGTGAAGCCCACGCGCCGGCACGTCGCCGGGTATCTCTTTGGCCTGGCGGCCGGCGCGGTGTGGGGCACCACCGGCCCGCTCTCCACGGCGGTCTACGCCGAGGGCGCGGCGCTCACCGGCATCGGGTTCTGGCGCGTCCTGTTCGGGACACTCGCGCTGGCCGCCTACGGGCTCGGAGCCCGCGACATGTTCCGCATGGACCGGCGCGGCTATCTGATCGTTGGTGCCTTGGGTGGCTTCTTTTTCGCATTGTTCGAGGTGGCGTACCAATTCGGCATCGCGGGCGCGGGCGTGGCGGGGGCATCGGCCCTGCTCTACCTCGCACCGGTGATGGTGGCGTTGTTCGCATGGCCCATTCTGGGAGAGCGAGTCACGCTCTTCCGACTCGCGCTGGCGTTGGTCGTGATGGCCGGTGCCTGGCTCACGGTGCGCGGCGGCCATCCCGGTCTCGGCGGCGTGCCCATCAC
>CAYWNR010000067.1:7023-11354 GCA_964459705.1 uncultured Gemmatimonadaceae bacterium
TGTTCGACCAGCGACTCGAGCCGCTGGGATGGCTCGGGCTCGCGATGGTCGTTGCGGGCGTTGCGGGGGGATATTTGCGGGAGGCGAAAGAGGACAGGAGCATGGTGGGAGGTGAAAGGGTAGACGCCGAGACGGCAAGACGGCCAGCGGTTGGCAGCTGATAGGGGGCAGCGTGGATCGTTCACCTCCCTACTCCCCACCGCTTGCCGTCTTGCCGTCTTGCCGTCTATCCTGTCAGCCAACCCCCGTCACCCAAAAACCCGAGACCTCGCATGCAAGAGACTATCAACCTCGCCAGAAAGCTCAGCCTGTTCACCGACCATTGGAATCCGCGGATCATCGGCGAAGTGAACGGCCACCAGGTGAAGCTCGCCAAGCTGCTCGGCTCCTTCGACTGGCACCAGCACCCCGCCGAGGACGAGTTCTTCCTGGTGATCGTGGGGCGTTTGCGACTGCAGTTTCGTGACGGTGAGGTCGTGCTGGAGCCCGGGGAGTGCATCGTGGTGCCGCACGGCGTCGAGCACCGTCCGATCGCGGACGTCGAGACGCACGTGCTGTTGTTCGAGCCGGCGAGCACGCTCAATACGGGGAGCGCGCGGACGGAGCGGACGAGAGAGCACCTGGAACGGATTTAGGTTGGAGGGGTTGGGAGTAAGGACGCAGGTTAGACGGCAAGACGGCAAGACGGCCAGCGGGGGTTGGGAGGCAGGGATGCGTGGATTCCGCGGAGCCAAGCCAATACCTGAAGCCCCCCACCCGCTCGCCGTCTTGCCGTCTTGCCGTCTGCCCTTTCGCCTTTCTTCACGTCCCGGGAACTGCCTCGTCGCGGTAGCGGTGCTCGTCGTTGCCGCCCAAGCCGTTCAGGCACAGCAGGTCCGCGACCTCCACGGCGTCGTCCGCTCTGTAGCAGACAGCACGCCGCTCTCGGGAGTGCGGGTCACCGCCCTTCCCGCAGCGCCAACGCGTCCTGCCCTCACTGCCCTAACTGCCCTCACTGCTCCTGACGGCGCCTTCCGTCTCCAACGCGTCCCGATCTCCGGTCTCCGACTCTCCGTCTCCCGCCCCGACATCGCGTCCGACACCGTAGCCGTCCCCGACGGCGTGGACTCGCTCACGATCTTCGTGCGTGTGGTGGCGGTGACGCTTGCGCCGCTGGTGATTCAAGCGGAAGAGATCCCCATCGCGCGCGCCCGATTCGAGTCCGAGGCCCAACCCAGCGTCGTCGCACTCGACGCGGCCGACATCGTGAGCGTGCCCGCGCTGCTCGAGCCGGACGTGGTGCGCGCGGTGCAGTACCTCCCCGGTACGGTCGCCAAGAACGATTACTCCATCGGCTACAACGTGCGAGGCGGCGAGTCCGACCAGAACCTGATCGAGCTGGACGGCATTCCGATCTTCAATCCGTCCCACCTGGGCGGGCTGTTCTCGACGTTCGACGCGAACGCCGTCTCCCGCACCGACTTCTATACGGGCGGCTTCCCGGCCGACTATCCCGGCCGCCTGTCCAGTGTGCTCGACGTGAATCTCCGGAACGGCGACCACTCGCGGCTCGGCGTGAGCGGCGCAGTGTCGCTGCTGTCGAGCAAAGTGCTCGCCGAGGGACCGGCCGGCCCCGCTACCTGGATGGTGAGCGCGCGGCGCACGTACCTCGACGCCGTGGTGAGCGCGTTCTCCAAGGAAGTCCTGCCCTACTACTTCACGGACCTCTTGAGCAAGGTCACCCTCCCCTACGGCCGGCGCGGGTCGGTCAGCGTCACGGGCTATTGGGGACGGGACGCGCTCGATCTGGCGTTGGTGAAGGAGGCACCGGACCGCGATCCCGTGAACCTGGTCTTCAACTGGGGGAACGCGCTCGCGGGGATCCACTGGCGCCAGCCGCTCGGTGCCACGGCGCTGGTGGAAACCAGGGCGGGCATCAGCACGTTCTCCACCGCACTCGGCCTCCGGCCGTCGCTCGGCGAGTTCACCAACGACGCCAATCTGCTCACGGCGCAAACCGTGCTGCTCCCGTCGCCGGGTGCCACCCACGACGTCCACGTCGGCGCCGGCGTCGAGGCCTACACGATGCACTACGCAGTCGCGAGCCAGGCGCTGGAGACGTCCCTGTTTCGGGCACGCTACGCGCCGACGGTGTGGTCGCTGTTCGCGGACGACCAGTGGCGCGCGGCGGGATGGCTGCTGCTCCGGCCGGGCCTTCGGGTGGAGCGCGTCACGGGCGCGGAGAAGACCGTCGTCTCGCCACGGCTGTCGTTCCGGGCGTTCCTCAGCGACAACGACGCCATCCAGGGCTCGGTGGGCCGGTACCATCAAGCCATCCACTCGATCTGGGACCAGGAGCTGCCGATCGCCATCTACGAGTTCTGGATCGGCGCCAACCGCTACGTCCCGATCGGGCGTGCCGATCACGTCGTGCTCGGCTACGAGCGCTGGCTGAGTCACAACGTGCAGCTCACCGTCGAGGGGTACCGCAAGACGTTCGCCAACCTCGTGCGGCCCAACCCCGCCGACGACCTACGCACGGACGGCGACGAGTTCGTCACCGTCGACGGTACGTCGTGGGGAGTGGATTTCCTGCTACGGAAGCACTCGGGCACCGTGCGCGGTTGGATCGCCTACGGGTTCACCAAGGCCGTGCGGCACTCGCAAGGTGAGACCTATCCGCCGGCGCACGACCGCCATCACACGTTGAACGTCGTCGCGTTCCTGCCGGGCCCGCTCGGCAGCGACCTGGGCGTGCGTCTGGGGTATGGCTCGCCGCTTCCCTACACCGGCTTCGTGGGCCAGTGGGACCACCGGATGTACGACGCACAGAACAACCGCTTCGAGGACTACCGCACCGAGCCCATCAGCGCCACGATCAACGGCGAGCGGTACCCCGCGTACACTCGGCTGGATGCGGGCTTTCGCTGGCACTTCGAGAAATGGGGCGGCGAGTGGGAGCCCTACCTGCAGGTGGCCAACGTCTACAACCGGAGGAACGTATTCCTCTACTTCTTCGACTACGGGGATTCGCCGCCGACCCGGACGGGCGTGTCCCAGCTCCCCCTGTTGCCGACGTTCGGCATCGAGTTCCGGTTCTGATGCGCCGCCGTCTGCTGCTCTTGCTGACCACACCGCTGCTGGCGTGCGAGCTGACCGAGGTCACCGTGCCGGTCGGGGAGTCGCGGGTCGTGGTCCAGTCCGTCCTGTCGGTCGGGGCGTCGCGCCAGATCGTCGTGGTGGAGCGATCGCTGACGGGCACGCCCCGGGGGAGCTCCGAGCCGGCGATCCCGCCGAACGAGCCGCCACTCCCCGTCCGCGGGGCCATCGTCATCCTCACGCACGACGGTCCCTCGGCGTGCGCGTCGCCCGTCGATACGCTCCGCGCGAGCAATCCGGAGAGCGGGGTCTACGCCACCGACACGACGGCGATCGGTGCCGCCAGCTTCTGCGCGCTCGAACCGGGAGACCGCGTGCGGCTGCGCGTGGAGGCGCCGGACGGCACGGTCGTCACCGGCACGACCCTGATTCCCGGCGCCCGACAGGTCTCCGTGCGCCTGTCCGCAGACTCGGCTACCGCGGTGGGCGACACGCTCGAGCTGGACCGGCAGCGTGACACGCTGCGCATTGGCGTGGACGCGATCCTCGCTCGGGCCATGCAGGTGGAGGCCCGCTGGCGCGACTCGGTCCCCAACCTGCCTCTTGCCATCGATCCCTACCACATCGCCTTCTATTTGTTCATCGACACGCTCGGCATCGCCCTGCCGGCCAACCTGTCCAATCCCTTCGAGGGCGACAACGGCGAGCCGGTCTTCGAAGTCGGCAGAACCTACACGCTCACGGTTGCCGTCACCGACAGCAACTACTTCGACTTCGCCCGTTCAGCGAGCGATCCCATCACCGGGCGAGGATTCATCAATCACCTCGAAGGCGGGATCGGAGTGTTTGGGAGCGTCGCTCCGTACCGATACACGCTCCGTGTCGTGAGGTAAGGACCAGACGCATAGACGCCGAGACACTCAGGCGGTTGGAGGTTCTAGGCGTCTGTGCGCCTAGGCGCTATGTTCGATAGCATCACCCAGTCGGAGGTTTCATGCGCCTTTTCGTTGCCGCGGCTTGCCTCGCCGCACTCGCCGCGGCGCCCGCGGTCGCCCAGGAGCCCGCCACTCCGCCACTCGACGTGGGCGCCGTGGCCCCGGACTTCACCATGCCGGGGGCCACGCGTTACGGCGTGCTGGCGCAGCCCATCCACCTCGCGGACTTCAAGGGCAAGACGGTGGTCCTGGCGTTTTTCTACCGCGCCCGGACCAAAGGCTGAACGATCCAAATGCACGCGTACCGTGATCAGTACG
>CAYWNR010000068.1:0-2695 GCA_964459705.1 uncultured Gemmatimonadaceae bacterium
CCCGACTCGAACTTCGCCACGATCGTGTTCGCATCGATCGTCGCCGGCAGGGTGAAGGACCGTTCGAACATGCCGTAGGCGCGCTCGCACCGGTACACCCTGTCATCCTGCCGTTCCTCTTCCTTCTTCTCGCCCTGAAGCGTGAGCACGTTGTTCTCGACCGAGATCCTCACGTCTTCCGGCTTGACCCCCGGCAGCTCGGCCACGAGGCGGATCGTATCCCGCTCTTCGATGACGTCCACCGGCGGCATCCCGTGCCCGAACAGCGAGCGGTTCTCATCGCGCTGGATCCGGGACTCGAGCATCTGCTCGTAGAGCCGGCCGACGCGGTGCTGGTACTGGCTGTCCAGCGCCGACCACATGGGATTGAATTGCGTGACTTGCATGGTTCCGACCCTTCCAGCGTGGGCGCGCTTTAGTTCCGCGCGGCCGCGATATTGTGGAAGGTGGAGTTGGACACCTCGTAGGCATCGAGCACGGGCGTTCCCTCCACCACGTTGTCCAGACTCTTCAGCACCTGGGGATACGTGTTGCGGCCGTACATCTCCGCGCTTTCCTTCTTGTCCCACAGGCTGATGGCCACCGCCTGGTTGCCGCCGGCGGCGACGAACGTGATCTCGTCCTTGAACCCACTCTGCTTGCGCAGCATGGGCAGGACGTCTTTTTCCATTTTGCGGGTGAACTCACCGGCCGAGTTGGCCTTGAGGTGCAGCCTGATGTTCCGTGCGTACATGGAGGACTCCTCGATGTTGACCATCATGAACGTGCGCTACTGGGGATTTTCCGACTTGCGGAACCTAGTCACTTCACTTATTTTGTCAAGTGTAGTTTGACGATCTAGCAAGCCTTGACCACAACGGTTAAGTGTAGCGGACTCCGGCCTGGAGTGTCCTCATGGACGTATCGTTTGCGATCCGGCAGCGCCTCGACGCGTTGGGATTGGAACAAAAAGGCCTCGCCCGGGCGGCGCGCGTGACCGAGTCGTACATCTCCCAGCTGTTGACGCGGAAGAAGGCACCGCCGGCGCCGGCGCGGACGGACATCTATGACCGGATGGACCGGTTCCTGAAACTGCCGGCCGGGGAGCTGGCAAAGCTCGCCGACTTTCAGCGGAAGGACGAGTTGAAGCGGGAGCTGGGGGACGAGCCCACGCCGCTGTTCCTGGAAGTGCGCGCGCTGATCCTGCGGAAATGCCGTCCCGAGCGGGAACGGGAGGTGCGCGCGGTGTTCGAGCGGCAGCCCTTCGGCGAGCTCGAGCGCCTGGTGACGCAGACGCTGCTGAACGTCCTGACGCGCGTGTCCCGCGCGGAGCTGGAGAATGACTACTGGCTCCGCCGGATGGCGCGACTCGCCGGCCGCACCTTCGAGGAGATGCGGGTGATCGTGTTGGAGTTCCTCGATACGGACATCTTCCATCTGTCGGCCGAGCACTGCGTGTCGTTCCTGGATCCGATGATCGCATCCTGGGACATCGACCTCGCGACGTTCGCCCTCGAAATCGAGCTGAACGATCAGGTCACGGCCGAGCACGTGCGCCGCATCGAGTTCGTGGAGCGGGAGCTCGCCGGGCCGCCCGAAGAGCCGGGGCTGCACGAATTCCTGCACGAGCCGTCCCTGAGCGATACCGCGACGGTGGAGGAAGTGGCGTTTCTCAAAGCGCTGCGCTTCCAGCACAAGCGGCCCACGGCACTCTATTACTACCGCGAGCTCCAGAGTCTCCGGGATCCGTTGCATTTCCGCACGGCGTAGACGGTAGACGCTCGGCCTCGAAGGCCGCGCACGACGAAGGCCGCCGAGTTGTCCTCGACGGCCTTCTTTCGCGTGGCCCGTTGGTCACGTGGAGACCTCGCAAGTACAGTCAAATTACGCTGGCTCGATACCACCTGCAAGGTGGTGCGGCGGGTGCCGGTAGCAGGATTCGAACCTGCAAGGGCTTTCACCCAGAGACTTGCGAGGTCTCCGCGTTTACCAGTTTCGCCACACCGGCACCGTTGGCTACGAACCCTGGCAACCCGAAGGCAGAGACGCGTGACCCGACAAGCGCGGCCGCGCCGCGAGCGCACAGTAGCCTCGCATTGCTGAGGGGTCGTCATCATTTCACCGCAGCCGACCTCCTTTCGTCGTCCGGTCTCGCCCGTGGGGTGGGGGAGCGTGCGATCACGGTGACCGCGCGCACCGTGGGGGTGAGCGAGGCTCCGCTGGCCGATCCGCGCGCCGCGCCGTATCGTACGGCCGTCCCCGCCGAGGTCGCCCCGTGACCACTCCGCTGGATCGCCTCACCGAGGCACTCGAGCACCGCTACACGATCGAGCGCGAGCTGGGGCGCGGAGGCATGGCGACGGTGTACCTGGCCACCGACGGGAAGCACGAGCGGCAGGTCGCCCTCAAGGTGCTGCGACCCGAGGTGTCCGCCGCGGTCGGTTCCGAGCGGTTCCTGCGGGAAATCACGACCACGGCCCAGCTCAATCACCCGAACATCCTGCCGCTGTATGACAGTGGGCGGGTGGGCGCGGGGGCGGACGAGCTCCTCTTCTACGTGATGCCGTACGTCGAGGGGGAATCGCTGCGCGAGAAGATGACGCGCGACGGGCAGCTCGGCCTCGAGGAGACGATCGCCATCGCGCGGGACGTGGCGTCGGCCCTGGACTTCGCGCACGAGCGCGGCATCGTGCATCGCGACATCAAGCCGGAGAAC
>CAYWNR010000068.1:2705-11287 GCA_964459705.1 uncultured Gemmatimonadaceae bacterium
CGGCCCGGAGCGCGAGCGGCACGCGGCTCACGGCGATGGGCACGTCCGTCGGCACCCCGTACTACATGTCGCCCGAGCAGGTGAGCGGTGAGCGCGTGGTGGACGGGCGCACCGACATCTACTCGCTCGGCGCGGTCGTCTACGAGATGCTCACGGGGGATCCGCCGTACACGGGGCACACGCTGCAGGTGATCGTGGCCCGGATCGTCGGCTCCGATCCCGTGCCGATCCGGCGGATACGCTCGCCCCTTCCGTCCCACGTCGACGCGGCCGTCGGGCGCGCGCTGGCCAAGGCCCCCGCCGACCGGTTCCCGACGGCCGCCGCGTTCGTGGACGCCCTGCGTGGCGCGGGCGACCGCGCGGCGGGTGGCTGGCTCGGTGCGTTCGGGCTGCCGCTCGGACGCCGCGCGCGGCGCGTGGGGCTGGGCGTTGCCGCCGTCGCGCTGGTCGCGGCCGGCGGGCTGATCGTGGCGCACGCGGTGCGCGTGACGGGCGGGCCGCCGTCGCCCGGGCGGCCGGCGCCGAGATGGATCCAGCTCACGTTCGTCGGCGACGTGCGCGCGTCGGCGCTCGCGCCGGACGGCCGATCGTTCGCGTACGTGGCCGGGCAACCCGGCGCACAGCGGCTGATGCTGCAGGAAGTGGGCAGCGGCTCGGCGACCGAGGTGGGGACCTACCGGTTCGTGGCCAGCCCGGAGTGGTCGCCCGACGGCTCGCGGTTGGTGTTTCGCGCGGACGGGCGGAGCTCCGTGCTCCCGCGATTCGGCGACACGCCGCGCGAGATCGCCACCGCCGCGTTGCCCCGGTGGTCGCCCGACGGCGCGCGCCTCGCGAGCGTCGAGCAACCGCGCGCCACTCGGGGACGTCCGGGCCGCGTGCTGTTCACCACGGTCGCCACCGCCGAGACCGCGTCGATCGCCATTCCGGACACGGTCACGCCGGGTGAGGTCCTCATCACCGATCTCGTCTGGTCACCGGGCGGGGACCGACTCGCGTTCGAGGTGCGGGAGAATCCCAGGTCGGGCGGCGGCCCATTCACGGTCTGGACGATGGCGACCGACGGGTCCGACGCCGAGCGCGTGATCGGCGATCGGACGCGGCTCTGTCTCAGCTGGCCCGCCGCGGACGAGGGGCTGTACGTGGTGGGTGGGACTGCGCAGGAACAGGAACTGCGCCGGATCGCCGTCGGCACGCGGCCGCCCGCCGCGCCCGAGCTGGTGTTGGGCGGGCTGCGCGACGTCGATCTGGACCAGGACCCGTGCATCTCCCTCTCGGCCGACGGCACGCGCCTGCTCTTCACGCAGATCCTGGAGATCTCGAATCTCTGGCGGCTATCGGTGGCCGCCGGCGCGGAGGGCACGCCCCTCACCACCGGAACGCAGATGCTGGCGGATCCCACCGTGTCGCCGGACGGGCGCCTGGTGGCGTACACCGCCTCCAACCCGACGCAGGGCACGAACATCTTCACGGTCCCCACCGACGGCGGCGCGCCGCACCAGGTCACGGTGGGCGGCGGCGGCTACGCGGCCTGGTCGCCCGACGGCGGGGAGATCGCGTTCGTCTCGAGTCGCGGTGACGTTCGGCGGGTGGGGGTGGTGAGTCGGGCGGGCGGGGTCGAGCGCCCGGTGGGGCAGCCGGTGCAGGGGGCGATCGCGTGGGCTCCCGGACCGGACATTCTCTATCGGCCCGCCGGCGACACGCTCTATCACGCGCTGGATCCCGCCACCGGCGCCGACCGGCCGCTGCCGGGGACGGCGGGACTGACGCGCCCGGTGTCGTCCCCGGACGGGCAGCGGGTGGCGATGATCCAAGAGCGGAGACAGAGCGCGGTCGTCCTCGTCTCGCGGGAGACCGGCGCGCGGACCGTCGCCTACACGCCCGAGAGCCGGACGTTCGCGTTTCCCGTTCGCTGGTCGGAAGACGGGACGGCTCTCTTCGTCTACGAGCTCCGGAATGCCAACGCGAGGATCGTTCGCGTGTCTCCGCGCGGCGGCGCGCCCGCCGTGGTGTTCACCCTCCCGGGGAGCTTGGCGGCCGGAATCCAGGTGAATCTGGGCATCGGCCCGGACGCCCGGGACGTCGTCTACACGGTGCGGGACTCGCGGAGCGACGTGTGGTTGATCGACAATGTCGGCGGGGACCGACCGGGACGCTGACGGACCGGCTCCACACACCCGCCTCGACTGAGTCCCGGGCTGAAGCCCGGGCTCGGCGCGCCTCCGGCGCGACACGCCCTGAAGGGCGATCTCAGCGCTGTCCTTCAGGACAGGTCGCCGAAGGCGCCGAGCCCGCTCTTCAGAGCGGGACGACGAAGGCCGCGCCGGCCCGCAAGAGAGTGTGACGGAGCGCGTACGAACGGTGACCGATTGCTGCCACGGCGGTGGCAGATTGGCGCATGCGATACGTGCTCACCGACCATGCGACGCATCAGGCCGCCCGACGGGGGATCACGCTGAGCCAGGTCCGGCAAATCGTCGACCGCCCCGAGCAGCGATTCCCCGAGCGCCCGGGCCGGGACATATTCCAATCACGGGTGACCGAAGGACGGCCAAGAAGATTGCAGAATGCTGATTGCAGATTGCAGATTCGTCACGATCTGCAATCTGCAATCTGCCAGCTGCAATCGAATAGAGGGAGCTGCCGTGAAGGCGAGCTACGACCGCCACACCGACACGGTTTCCATCGTCTTTCGGCCGGGAGTGGTGGTCGAGAACAGTGAAGAGATCCGCCCCGGCATCGTGATGGATTTCGACGACGGCGGGCGCGTGGTGTCGCTGGAGATCCTCGACGCCTCCCGGGTGATTCCGCAGGTGGATCGCATGGAATTCGACGCCGTCGGCCGGGCGCCCTGAACCCTTCGGCGCGGCGAGATCTGGCGACCGCTCCCCCGGCAACTCCCCAACGTGCGCGAGCGAGCATGTATGAATGCTAATTGCATTCATATGAGTGCGTAAGCCATTCATGTGAGTTCCCGCCGGAGCGGTCTGTCACGATAGCAGCTGGTGGTTGCCCCGCCGAGCTACTGGTATCATTGGCCAGTTCCGGCAGTCGGCGCTTTCCGCGGATGGACCACATCGGCGATGCTCGGGAGGATCTCGTGAGACTCGACGTGACGTGCCCGGTGGTAGCGAATTGACGCCCGGTCAGGACCCTCAGGCAGTGCTGATCGCTGGTCCCAACGGAGCCGGGAAAACATCCGCAGCCCCCGACCTGCTCCGGGAGGCGGTTGGCATCGACGCGTTCGTGAACGCGGACGTCATTGCCCAAGGTCTGTCGGGATTCCGGCCGGAGTCGGCGGCGTTCGAAGCAGGTCGTATCATGCTTCGGCGTCTGCACGAGTTGACGAGCGCGCACGCGGACCTGGCTTTCGAGAGCACACTGGCCGGGCGCGGAGCGTACCGGCTGCTAAACCGGCCTGTCACTGGCTGGCTATGAAACGCATATCTTCTATCTGTGGCTGCCGTCCGCCGACTTTGCCGTGGCGCGGGTGAGGAGGCGGGTCCAAGCGGGCGGGCACGACGTTCCCGAGGCTGTGGTCCGGAGGCGGGTGTACGACGGCAGTGCGCTTGCACGTCGCCCGATGGTCGCACGCGGAGGGAAAGACCAGATAACGGTCGTCCTCGACGACGCGCTTTGGCGGGGCATTCGGAAGCAGATGGAGGTCGCAGGATGAGCCAGGCAAGGACGGGTAACGTGGCGACCCGTGTGCGCGACGACGAGCGCCTCGATCGGGCCATGATGGCCGCCCGACGGCGCGTGATTCTCCTGCACCGTCTGGCGGGCGTGCCACTGGTGATCCGAGAGGGGGACGCGATGGTCGAGGTCGACCCTGAGACGGTTGACCTCCCGGATGAAGACGCGCCCGTCAGGCAAGCGCCTGCCGCAGGCTGAACGCACCTGCCGAGGCAGCGCTCTGCGATCTGCGATCTGCGTTCTGCGATCGAGTACACCGCTTCAGCGCGCCGCAACGCGCAGGTGCCCACGTTTCGCCCCCGTCCGCGCCCGACCGACGCGGATTTCGACATCCCGGCCCAAGAGGTTCAACAGGCGACTGAGCCGCTCAATCGAGTAACCGGCGAGGCGGCCACGGAGTCGGTCGTCACGATAGCGGGGAGAGAGCGAAGCATCGTCATCCATCGACCGCCGCCGACACCGTTCCGTCGCGCGGCCCCGAAGGCACCACACCGCGAAGGCCGCCAACTGCGCTTCGGTCGTGCCGCCGTCAGGGCCGTCATCGTTTCAGCGCAGCTGAAGACCGTTCCTCCGTCACTTGAGCCTTAGACATCGGTCCGCCGGGACCGCCGGGACCGCCGGGACCGTCGGGTCCGCCGGGTCCGCCGGGTCCGCCGGGTCCGTCGGCTTGACGTCCCCCTGACGCGCCTTGCCGATCGTCCCGCGAACCCCAGCAAGGCGGGACCATGCGCATCTTCGACATCCATCGCTATCGCCCCATCGCGGTGCTCGTGCTGATGAATCAGCTGGCGTGCTACGCGTGGACGCGGCAGCCGGCGCCGATTGCGCCGCTGCTTGGACGGCACCCCCCCAAGGCGATCCGGCTGCACCGGCCCGACGGCACCGTGACGGAGATCGGTGCGGCGCACATCAAGGATGATTCCGTCGTCGGGACCTGGAAGGCCGGCTGGGGACCCGAGCGCCGCCGCGCGGTGGTGGACACGGCCCTCGCGGTGGCCGCCGTGCGGCTGACCGACGGGGCGACGATGACGCTGCTCCAACCGATCGTGCGGCACGACTCCCTCGTGGGCTACGTCGGCGGCTGGGAGTCGCGTCCGGCGGGCGTGGCGGTCGGCCGCATTGCCGTTGCCCGCCTGCGGTTGACCGACGGGGATCGCGTGCGCCTGCGGTCGGTGGCGTTGGCGGGCGACTCGCTCGTCGGCCTGGCGGGACGCGTGGGCCGGCCGCGCCCCGGCGAGCGGGTTCGCGTAGCGGTGGCGGTGACGGAAACGCGCTGGAGTGAGGTGCACGGGAGGACGGAGGTGGGGCAGGGGCTGCTGTACGGGACGCTGTGCATTGTCGGGTTGGTGGCGGCGGGGCTCATCTGGTGCGGCAGCAATAGCGAATGCCTCAGGTACTAGCCGGTGCGCCGACCGTGCGTGGAGTCGGCGGTGAGGGTGCGGCCTTCCCGCAACGATGCCCGGCGCTGTCTCCATCGTGACGCATGCGTCGGCGAGGGGAACCGGCTCCGCCGTCGCCTACACGTCGGCACGAATCGTCGCGCGCCGGCGGGACCGCGGCTTGGGCCGGATGACGATCCGCACATCCTGCCCGAGGGCGTTCAAGAAGCGGTACAGCCGCTCCATCGAGAAACCATCCAGACGGCCGCGAAACAGGTCCGAGACCTTTGGCTGCGTGGTGCCAAGCAGACGGGCTGCCGCCAGTTGGGTCAGGTGTCGTTGCTCGATCACGCGCCGGATCGTGCGCGCAAGCTCCGCCTTCGCCAGCAGCGCATCCACATCGGGCAGCCCCAGGTCGGCGAACACGTTTCCGCTGCTCGCCTCGACGAGACGCTCCTCGTCGCGCTGGATCTGCTTGCGCTTACCCATGCTGTTCCTCCTCGTGCTGCTCCCGCCGCGTGGCGTGGTGCCGTCGGGTGCTGGCATGGCCTTCACGTCCTCGCGGCTCGAGGCGATCCAGTACAGGAGTTTGCGGGCCGGTGCACGCATGGGAC
Organism: uncultured Gemmatimonadaceae bacterium; assembly: GCA_964459705.1. Taxonomy (GTDB): domain Bacteria; phylum Gemmatimonadota; class Gemmatimonadetes; order Gemmatimonadales; family GWC2-71-9; genus JAOTWJ01. The sequence goes on from CAYWNR010000068.1 coordinate 8,392, forward strand.
TATACCATATCTGGGATGAGGGTCAAGGAACGGTAACCCACCACATTCTCGCGCCACTGCCGAGACCGTGCGCCGGCGAGTGTCTCCGGCTGCAGCCGGGGTTGGGCCAATGAACTGCGCTTGAGGGCGGTGGGATTCGATCGTCGCCATGCACGGGCTCGAGGCTCATGCGCGCGGCGCTGCCGCGCCGCCGACTTGGGGGGCGATGAATGGGGTAATACAGGGTCCTCACTACCCCATTTCTCGGACCCGATTACCCTGTTCGGGGACCCGCCGTGGTATGCCTGTCAATCCATGTGGGCTATGCTCAGCCCTGGGCGTCCACGTGGATCTCGAGTTGGAGTGACACGGGCCCTCCCACGGGCGCCAGCGTGGGTACCCAGCCGAGCTCCGCTTGCAGTTGGGTCAGGACGGACGCCGGGACGCCGCCGCGGTGCGCGATCCGGACCTCGTGGGACTCGGAACGGCAGTCGAACTGCACGACGAGGTCGCACGCGCCGGGGAAGGCCTCGAGCACGGCCGCGATGCGCGCTTCGGCGGCTTTGACGAACCGCGCGCCGTTTTCCACCGTGGTCCGCGCGGCGATCTCGATATCCGGGGTGAGCAGCCTGAGCGAGGTGTGGAGCCGGCCCCGAGGCTGCGGGGCGCCCTGCGGGTTCGCTACGTACCAGTCGGTGGTGTACGTGCCACCATCCACCGGGTTGTAGTACGCGTCTTCCCGCCACTCGAGCGCGAAGGGCCACCGTTTCTCCGTGGCGGGGATCTCCAGCGGCTCGCCGCGCTCCAGCGCGTGACGCAGCGCGCGCGCGTCGAGGTCGCTCAGGAAAACCGCGAACCCGTCTTCCACCATCATGGCGCCGGTGTCGCTCTGGCCGGGCACGAACATGCAGTGGCAACCCGCGGTGATCAGGTCGCCACCGATCTCCAGCGAGACCTGCTCCCCCGGGGCGAGCGCTACCTGTGCCGTGATGGCCCGGCGTCCCGATTCCCCCGGGCACCACACGAGGCACGTGCGTGCCGTCGGATCGAGGCCGGGGAGCAGCGCGAATGGCTGGTCGCCGGGAATCTTGGCAATCCACTCCGCGAGTTGGGGCCCCGTCGAAGGGCGGACGGAGAGCGTGACCCGGTCATTCCGGAGCGTCACCCAGCTGCCGAGGGTCCCTATGCAAACCAAACGGGCGAGCATGCTCGGCTCCCCGCCGATGTCGGGGCAGGTTGCCGCGCGCGTGCGGTCGCACACCTCCGGCCAGGGGAAATGGTGCGAGATCCGCCCGAGGCGGACCAGCGATCGAAGAGTCGTGCCGCGCTGAAGGGCGTCGACCTCGCTCGCCTTGAATGCGATGGCCGCCAGGGCGCCGCCCGGCGTGCTGACGCCGTCCAGCAGTCTCGCGTGCGCGTAGACGACCGCGCGGAATCCAAGATGGTCCTCGCGAAAAATGGTCCTGCCGTACGCGGAGACCGTACGTCCCTCCGCCGCCTGCGAGTGCAGCGTGCGGAAGAACTTCATGGCGTCGCGGACGTCGTCGTCCCCGAGCCGGTCCGCGCGGAGCGTCAGGCGAACCTCATCCTGCCCAACCGCCGTGAGCCCGGCACTCAGCAGCGTGAGGCAGCCGACCGTTTCCGCGCCCAGTTTCGCGTGGTGGTCGTACCGTCGCACCGTCAGTTGGTCGGGAATCAGGGGGACCTGCGACACGAACGCGCTGCCGTACTCGGCGCGGGCCGCCTCCAGCTGAGCGGCGGCCGCGACGTCATGCGGGGCACCTGTGCGACCGAACAGCGAGCGCAGTAGTCCCATATCTGAGAACATGCACCCCGATCCCGACGGGGGATAGGACCGCGCATCCCCGCGATGGCGCCGCACCGTTTCGCCTCGGAGCGGGGAGGCATTCCCGGGGGAGGCGTACCGGGAGCCGTTCAGGGACGCCGTGCGGCACTGGGTCGAGCGATCGTTGGACATCGTCTAGGCTGGCTCGGCGTCACAGCACAACGGGCCGAGCGGTGCATCGCTCGACCCGTTGTTGGCGTGGCTCGCTGGTCACGCGGAGACCCCACAAGTAAGTGCTAATTTAGGGTTCTCCCATGTTAGCTGCAACTCGGCGAACGGCGGGTGCCGGTGACCGGATTCGAACCGGCAAGGGCCGAAGCCCAGAGACTTGTGGGATCTCTGCGTTTACCAGTTTGATGCTCGCATCGGCGGCGGCCGATGCGAGACATCCGCTCGCATTCGCTTCGCGTCGCCACACCGGCACCGTTGGCTACGACGCGCAGCGAACGCAAGCGGATGAGCACATCGGCCGCTGCCGATGTGCTCATCAACCCTGGCAACCCGAAGGCAAAGACGCGTGACCCAACAAGCGCTGCCGCGCCGCGAAGGCACGATAGCCTGGCGTCACCGCGAACTCGTCACCATTTGAACCCAGCCAGCCACGTTTCATCGCCGGTCCGGCGCTACGTCAGTCCGCCCTAGGCATCGGTCCGCCGGTCCGCCGGTCCGTCGTGCATCTTGGCCCTGAGCGCCTCCACCACGGCCGGCTGTAGCAACGCGATCTGTTCTTGGAGTTCCGTCAACTGCGCTTCGGTCGCGGTCCCCGCCGACTCGTACTCGCTTCGCGCCCGCGTGGCACGTGCCGCGTTGAGGATATCCACCGTCCGTTCCCAGTCGGCGCCGAGCGTCAGGCTGAGGGACCGGAGCACGTATTCGTGCTGGCTTCTTCCGGCGGGGACCCGGTAGCCGTTTGCTCGCAGAACCATGTCGCACAGCACGCGCGCGGCTTGATAGGCGCACTGGACGCGCGCGTCGAGCGACAGGGCTTCGAGCTGCGCGTCGGCGAGGTCCCTGGCAACCACCGTCCAGAGATTCTCGAGCTCGTCCTCACTCGTAGCGTGCGTGCGCAGG
>CAYWNR010000069.1:0-4639 GCA_964459705.1 uncultured Gemmatimonadaceae bacterium
GTGGCGATCATCGACCAGCATTCCGCGCACGAGCGCGTGCTCTACGAGCGCGCGATGGAGGCGATTCGGGGCAACGCGGCGTCCGCCCAGCGGCTGCTCCTGCCGGCCACGGTGCGGCTTGGGCCGGCCGAGTTGGACGTGGTGAGCGCCAACACGGAGCTGCTGGAAGCCGTAGGCTACGAGGTCGAGCCGTTTGGCGGCGATGCCGTCATTCTGCACGCGGTGCCGAACCCGCACCCGCGGTTCGACGCGCAACGGTGTTTCGAGGAGCTGGTGACGGATCTCGCGCGCGATCGATTCGGCGCGTTGCGCAATCGCCTCGAGCGGTTCGCGGCGACGTACGCATGCCGAGCCGCGGTCAAGGCGGGCGACCGGTTGAGTTCCCGCGAGATCGAGGAGCTGTTGGATCGCCTGTTCGCCTGTGCGCTCCCGCCGCACGACGTGCACGGTCGCCCGACGATCGTCCAACTCCCGCGCGGCGAGATCGAGCGCCGCTTCGGTCGTGCCTGAGCCGTCCGAGCGCCGAACCGTCCCCATGCTCGTGGGGCCGACCGCCGTGGGGAAGACCGCGGTCGCGGAAGCGCTCGCGCGCTTCTGGCCAGTGGTCGTGATCTCCGCGGACTCGCGGCAGGTGTATCGCGGGCTGGATATCGGGACGGCGAAGCCGTCGCCGGAGCTCCGCGCGCGCGTCCCACACCTTGGGCTGGATCTCGTGGAGCCCGGCGAGCGTTACAGCGCGGGCCAGTTCGCGCGCGATGCCACCCACTGGCTCGGCGACCTCGTCGGACCGGAACGTCAGCCGCTCGTGGTCGGTGGGACGGGCTTCTACATACGCGCGCTCACCGACGGCCTGTTCCGCGAGCCGCCCATGCCGGCGGAAAAGCGGACGCGGCTGCGCGAGTACCTCAATGGGATCGGCCCGATCGCCGCGTGGGCGGCGCGGCTCGATCCCGCGTATTCCGGTGGTGGGCGGCAGCGCGCGGCGCGGGTGGTGGAGGTGGCGTTGCTGTCCGGGCAATCGCTCTCGTGGTGGCAGACGCGGGCGCGCGCGGAGGGGATCGTGGATCCGTGGACGGTGCGTCTGACCGTGCCACGCGCGGTGTTGCGCCAGCGGATCATCGAGCGGACCGAGGCGATGCTGGCGGCGGGTCTCGTGGCCGAGGTCGAAGGACTGCTGGCCAGCGGCATCGCACCGGATGCTCCGGGGCTCGACGCCGTTGGCTATCGAGAGGCAGTCGCCTGCCTGCAGGGCCGGCTCGCGCCCGCTGCCCTGGCCGGGGCGATCGTGTCGGCGACGGCGCGCTATGCCAAACGGCAAGAGACGTGGTTCCGTCACCAAGTGGGAGGGGCGTCCGTGACGCTCGACGCGACCGCTGCGCCCGATGAGCTCGCCGGGAGTATCTTGGCTCGGTGGCGGGCACGGGAGCGGTGATGCGCATTGGCATAACTTGTTATCCGACGTACGGTGGATCCGGCGCGCTCGCGACGGAGTTGGCGCTGGCGCTGGGACGGCGCGGCCACGAAGTCCACATGATCTGCTACGCGTCTCCGTTCCGGCTGCGCAACTTCGCGGAGAACGTGTTCTTCCACGAAGTGGACCTGAGCGGGACCTATCCGCTACTCGAGTACTTCCCGTACTCGCTGGCGCTGGCGGTGAAGCAGCACGAGGTGGCGCTGCGGGAGCGCCTCGACCTGTTGCACGTGCACTACGCGGTTCCACACGCCACCGCGGCGTTCCTCGCGCGCGAGATGCTCCATCCGCAACACGACCTGCCCATCATCACCACGTTGCACGGTACGGACATCACGCTGGTGGGGCAGGCCAAGTCGTTCTTCACGATCACGAAGTTCTCGATCGAGCGATCGGACGGCGTGACCGCTGTCTCCGCCTATTTGCGGGACGAGACATATCGCGCTTTTGAGTGCACCACCTGTGAAATCGAGGTGATCCCCAACTTCGTCACGCTCGAGGAATACCATCTCGCGGACGGGGAAGGCTGCCGTTCGGCCCTCGGACCGCCCAATGTGAAAGTGCTGATGCACATCTCGAACTTCAGGCCCGTGAAACGCGTGACCGACGTGGTGCGGGCCTTTGCCCGCGTTCGGGCGGAGATGCCGAGTGTGCTCGTCTTCGTCGGGGACGGACCCGACCGTCCCGCGGCCGAGGAGGCCGTGGCCGATCTGGGGTTGTCGCGCGATGTGCGGTTTCTGGGGAAGGTGGACGCGGTCGCGGATTTGCTCCGGTGCGCCGACCTGTTCCTGCTGCCGAGCGCGTCGGAATCGTTCGGGCTCGCGGCGCTCGAGGCGCTCGCGTGCGGAGTGCCGGTGGTGGGTACCGATACCGGTGGGCTGCCGGAGGTCGTCACGGATGGGGCGGGGACGTTGGTTCCCGTGGGGGACATCGACGGGCTCGCGGCGGCCTCCCTCGACCTCCTGGGAAACCCGAACCGGCATCGGGACGCGCGCGCGGCGGGATTGCGCGTGGCGGAGCGGTTCTCAGCCGACCGCATCGTGCCGCTCTATGAAGACTTGTATCGGCGAGTGCTCGGCCTATGACGTGGTGGGATGGAATCGTGCTCGGTCTGGTGCAGGGGCTGACCGAGTTCTTGCCGGTCTCGAGCAGCGGCCACCTGGTCGTGGTCGAAGCGATGTTGGGCGTCCGGACCCCCGGAGTCGTGGTCGAGGTCGTGCTGCACGTGGCAACGCTGGTGGCCGTGGGGATCGTCTATTGGCGACGGATCACGGAGCTCGTGATCGGTGCGGCGCGTCGGGATCGTGGGGCGTGGGGCGCCATCGGCCTCCTCGTGCTGGCCAGCATTCCCGCCGGCGTCATCGGCGTCCTGTTCAAGGATTGGTTCGAGCGCGTCTTCGACTCGTTGCTGGTGGTCGGCGTGGATTTCCTGGTGACGGGGCTCGTCCTGTGGTCGACGCGGTTCAAGCGGCCGGGAACGCGCGTCCAGCCGTCCGTGCGCGGTGCCACGGGCGTGGGCTTCGCGCAGGCGTTCGCCATCCTGCCGGGGATCTCACGATCCGGCTCGACGGTGGCCGCGGGGATTTGGGCGGGCGTGGATCCCGTTCAGGCGGCGGAGTTCTCGTTCCTGATGGCGATGCCGGCCATCGCCGGTGCCGCCGTACTCCAGCTTCCCGAGTTGCGGGGCGGCGCGACGGCGGTCGGCATGGGCCCCCTGGCGGCGAGCTTCGTCACCGCCCTCGTCGCCGGCGTGCTCGCCATTCGGCTGCTCGTGCGCCTGCTGGCGCGGCGGGCGTTCCATCGCTTCGCCCCGTACTGTTGGGCCATCGGGATCGTCACCCTCAGCTGGGCGCTGCTCCGGCCATGACGTACGACGGCATGACGCTGGCGACCCTCGCGGCGGCCGTCCACTCTCCCGACCTCCACGTTCTGGCGGAGGCTCCCAGCACCCTGGACGTCGTCCACGCGCTCGCGGATGAGGGCGCGCCGGCGGGCACGGTCGTTCTGGCGGACGCGCAGACACGAGGACGCGGGCGGCAGGGGAGCACGTGGCATAGCCCGCGGGGCAGGGGCATCTGGCTGAGCTATCTCGTGCGACCACCCGACGAAGCGGCGGCGAGCCTGGTGGCGATCCGCGCCGGGCTCGCCGTGGCGGCCGCGCTCGACGAGCTGGGTGTCCCGGTGCGTCTCAAGTGGCCGAACGACGTGTTGTGCCGCGACCGCAAGGTGGCCGGTATCCTCTGCGAAACACGCTGGAAGGGCACGCTGCCTGCCTGGACGGCGCTCGGGATTGGGATGAACGTGCATGCGCCGCTCCCGCCCGGCGTCGCGGAGACCGCGTGCGCGCTCGACGAGCTGGTACCGGTGACTCGTCGCGCGGTGCTCGAGCGGTTGCTGCCGCGGCTGCACGCGCTCCCGGTGAGTCCTCGGTTGACGGAGGACGAACGGACCGCGTGGGGAGCGCGCGATTGGCTGGTCGGGCGGTCGCTGCGGGAACCCCTCGCCGGCATCGCGCAGGGGATCGAGGGGGATGGGGCGCTCCGGGTCGAAACGCCGGCCGGGGTGCGCCGGGCACTCGCGGGACACGTGATCCTCACCTAGGATCGCACCACAAAGGGGCCTGCATGCTGCTCGCGCTCGACATCGGCAATACCGAGATCACCGGCGGGCTGTTCGCCAAGCACGAGCTGGTGGCGGGGTGGCGGTTTACCACGGTGCACGCGCGAACGCCTGACGAGTGGGCGGCCCAGCTTGTTGGATACCTCGAGCACGCGAAGCTTGGCGGTCGTGTGCGGGCCGCCGTCTTCGGGTCGGTGGCGCCCCTGGTGGCCGCGGAGATGGCGCAGGGGATCCAGCAGGCCTGCGGGGTGACGCCGACGGAGGTGGGGCCGGCAAGCCCGCTGCCGATCACGTTGGATGTGGATGAGCCCCTCACCGTTGGGGCTGATCGTGTGGTCAATACGCTGGCCGCGTTCACGCTGTTCGCGCGAGATACGATCGTCGTGGACTTCGGCACGGCGACGACCTTCGACTGCATCACCGCCGATGGGCGGTTCATCGGCGGTGTCATCGCGCCCGGGGTGCGAACGGGCGCGGACAACCTGATCCGGCGCACGGCCAAGCTCCCCGCAACCGCGCTCACCGCGCCGCCATCGGTGATCGGGCGAC
>CAYWNR010000069.1:4739-11220 GCA_964459705.1 uncultured Gemmatimonadaceae bacterium
ACGGCCAAGCTCCCCGCAACCGCGCTCACCGCGCCGCCATCGGTGATCGGGCGACGGACGGAGACCTGCATACAGGCGGGGGTGTTGTACGGAGCCGCGGACGCCGTCGGCGGTCTGGTGCGCCGCATTCGGGCGGAGTGGCCCGGCGCGGGGCCCCCGCTCGTCGTCGCCACGGGCGGGCTCGCCGACTTCATCGCGCCGCACGTGCCGGAAATCGAGCGGGTGGAGCCGCAACTCACCCTCGTCGGTCTGCGAATTGCCGCGGAGCTTCTCGGCCTGACGTGGTAGCGCTTCTCACGCTGTTGCAGCTCGCCGCCCCGGCGTCCCCGTCGCTGGAGGCCGCTCGCCACGCCCTGCATGCGGCCGATACGTCCGCCGCCGTCGCGAGTCTCGTTGCGATGGTGGAGCCGGACACCGTGTTCACCGCCGACGAAGCCAGCGCGCTGATTCTCCTCCGGTGGATCGGTCGGAGCCCGTCACAGGACTCCCTCAACGACGTGTGGAAGCGTGGCCTGCGCGCCGCGCGGCGGCGGCCGGGAGCCGGGTGGCGGCTCGCGCATGAGGTGCAGTTTCTGCTCGGCGCATTGGACGACGGTCGCGGCGATCGGGAGATCAGCGAAGCCCTGGGAGGGCCCCCACCGGTCAAGGCGCGCCCGTGGCAGACGCGCGTGCGGGAAGCCGCGGGACGCGCGGACGCGCGGCTTGCGGCGGCGGCTCGGTGGGTGGCGGCTGTGGGCTGGCTCGCCGACATCGACCGATTCCTGTCCGATGTACCGACCGTGTCTCCTCCCGCCGGTTGTCTGATCGGTTGCCTGGTGCGGCGGATCCCGCCTCCGGGGCTCCCCATGCTCCGCCGGATCCAGGTGACCGGACCGGAGGCGGCGAGGGCCGACGAGGCGTGGCGATCATGGAATAGCGCGCCGGTCGTGGGACGGGCTGCCACCTTGGATAGTCTCTGGGTGGCGCTCGACGACCTGCGTCCGAGTCCGTGGCCATTCGACGAGCTTGCCGAGCGATTACGGGTGACGGTCTGCGCGCTCCTCCGGGTCGGCCCCGAGTCCAACCGGTACGCTCCGGTCACACGGGACCTCGACTCCATTGTTGGGGCCGAGCTGCGAGCGGTCCAACGCGAGTTCGAGGGACGTCGCGGGCTTGCGGCCCGGGCCATGGAGGCGGCGCCGGCGCGGTTCGCCGCGTTGGATCAATCGGTCGGGTACTTGGTGGCTCCATCGCGGGCCGCCGCCGGCACGTCCTTCGGCCCGCGCCGTGCTCGGCAGGCCTCGGCGCCCGCGCCGCCGCTTCCTCCGGGGTTCTGGCGCACGGCGTGGCCCCTCTACCTCATGCCGTACAACGAGCGTCTCATTGCCCACCGGGCGCGACTCTTACTCGCGGACATGTCCCAGCGCTTTGCGATTCAGGACGAGGCTCCAAACCTCTTCGGTGCTTATGGCAAATCGAGCATGCTCGTGCGGATTGGCGTGCCGGTCGCGCTCGCGCACCCCGCGGGCGGGTCGGGCACGGCGCTGATCACGTACGCTCCTCTCGGTACCCACGAGACCATCGTTCGGCGGGGGCGCGCGATGGAAGGCGTATCCCTGGATCTCGCCCTTGCCGCCCGCAGTGACGTGAATCCCATGGCGGAGAGCGGGTTCTCGGGCGAGGACTATGACTCGTTCGGACCGCTGGATCACCAACTCGTCCAGTACGTCCGCGGCGGCCGTCAACACGTGGAGCTCTACACGCGCTGGGAACCCACACCCGGATGTGAGAGTCCGCGGCCCTTGCTGGGGTTCTTTCTGCTCGACGCCCGGTTGCGTCAGCTCTCGAAGGCCATCGACGTGGACCCCACGAAGCCGCCGCGCCTCCGGCGGTTTCACCTCGAGTTGGCGCCCGGCGCGTATGTGTATTCCCTGGAGATGCTGGATCGCTCGTGTCGTACGGCCGAGCGGTCCCGCTACGTGGTGACGGTGCCGGCGGTTGGGGAACGGCGCGTGTCGGATCTCATGTTCGTGGACGAACTGTATCTCGGCGACGAGCAAAGGGCCGCCCGCATCAAGGACCGCCCGCCGGTGACCGTGCGGCCGTCGCTCACCTTGAACGCCGGTACCACCGCCAGATTCTATTGGGAGCTGTACGGCGTCGCGGCGGATTCGATGGAGGCCGGCCGCCTGCACGTCACGTTCGAGGTGGTGAACGTGCGGGACGAGCGCGTGGTGGTGCGCGACCTAGGCGACGTGGCGGCGCAGGCGCGCCGGCGTCCGGGCACGCTGGACCTGAACTACGATCTTACAGTGCCGCCCGGCGACGGTCCGCTCGGCTTTGGGCTCGCGGTGGGCGTCCCGGGCGGGACGCGCGGAGTGCATGTCGCGCGCGTGACCGTCACCGACACGCGGACGAAGAAGACGGTGACCGCCGAGCGGGCGTTCTTCGTGCGCAATTGAACGCGGCGCCCATGATGGGGTAGCATCGGTCGCGTGCCCGCGCGCGTGGATTCGGAAGGCGGTCACGCCGTCCGGTTGAACTCACCCTCGGCGGCGACTACCTTGTCCCCGTCCTCGTCAGGGATGTAGACCGCATGACCGTTGCTTCCTCCCCGGCCGTCACCGATCGCTCCGACGTAGGGTCGATGCTCCGCGGTGGCGCCCTCATGGGTGGGCTCACCATCGCGGGGGTCGTCGCCTTCGCGCTGCTGTCCCGATCGCTCACCGGGACCACCGAAACGGTCGTGCAGTCCGCGCTGGTGCTGGTCGGGGGTGTGGTGTTCAGCTACGTGCCCGCGGTGGGGACCCGCCCGCGCACGGTGGATGGCATCGCGTGGGCGTCGCTCGTGGGATTGCTCGGCGCGCTCGTATTCACCGTCGCGGACACGGCCCTGTTGCGCCCGTTGCACCTCTACAACTGGCGCTGGGACGCCATCGGTGGTGGCAGCGGCTACTGGTACATTCCGGTCTGGTGGATGGGATCGGCATTTCTGTCGTGGCTCGGTGCGTTGACCGTGGCGACCGAGGCGCGGGGAGGGCGTGAGCCGAACCCGCTCCTGACGGGCACGCTGACCGGCGGTCTCGCCATCGTGCTGTTCGGCCTGACGACCGCCACCGGCTGGCTGCCGTTCCACGCCGGGACCATGGCCCTGGCCTATTCCGTTGGTCTCGTGTTGCACACCGGGATCGTGGCGGCGATATCGCGCCGGTGAGCGTGTCGAAGGTCGATCGCCTCCGAGCGATCGGTTGGCTGCTCACGCCGCTGGTGGTGTGGGCAGCTTCGTTTTGTGGAGCCTGGCTCGGCGCGGCGGTCGCCGCGCACCTCGACCCGCACCGGAGCGGCATTGTGGTGATGGTGGGAGGGGCCGTACTCGTGGCCGGACTCGCCACACTGCTCTGGATCCTGTTCTTGCGACGCGGACGGGGGACGCAACCTCCGACCCCCCCCTCCCAACCGTGAATCGCGGGATCGACGTGAGGAGACGCCTGGCACCATGAGTCGCCGATCCGCGCATCCCCTGCTGCGGGCGTTCCAGGAGTTCACGCACCTCGAGGCGGCCGGCGGCCTGATGCTGCTCGGGGCCACCGCCATCGCGTTGGCCTGGGCCAACTCGCCCTGGATGGCGCTCTACGACTCGCTGTGGCATACGCCCATCGTCATCGGCGTGGGCGCGTTCGGGCTCGCCAAGCCGCTGTCGCACTGGGTGAACGACGGTTTGATGGTGGTGTTCTTCTTCGTCGTCGGCCTGGAGATCAAACGCGAGGTACTCGTCGGGGAGCTGGCCTCGGTGCGGCGCGCCGCGCTCCCGGCCGTCGCGGCCTTGGGCGGCATGATCGTGCCGGCCGCCATCTATCTCGCTCTCAACCTGGGCGGCCCCGGCAGCAACGGCTGGGGCGTTCCGATGGCAACGGACATCGCGTTCGCGATCGGCATCCTCACGCTGCTGGGCAACCGGGTGCCCTTCGGACTCAAGGTGTTCCTGACCGCGCTCGCCATCGCCGACGACCTCGGCGCGGTACTGGTCATCGCGCTCTTCTACACGGCGGAGGTGAACCTCGTTGCGCTCGGCCTGGGACTCGGCGTCTGGGTGATGATGGTCATCCTGGCGATGGTCGGCGTGCGGAAGATCGGCCTCTACGGCCTGCTGGCCGTGATCCTGTGGATCGCGTTGCTCCAATCCGGGATTCACCCCACCATCGCCGGCGTGCTGGCCGCGGTGACGATCCCGTCCAGCGGGAAGATCAATACGGGCTCCTTCCGCGGGCGAAGCCGCGAGCTGCTCGATCGGTTTGAGCTGGCGGACGCGGATCCGGGCACGCATCGCCTCACGGCGGCGCAGCAGGAGGCCGTCTTCAGCCTGTCCGGACTGATTCGCGAGGTCGAAACACCCCTGCAGCGGCTCGAGCACGCGCTCCATCCGTGGGTGACCTTCCTCATCATGCCGGTCTTCGCGCTCGCCAACGCGGGCGTGGCGATCGGGTCCGGCACGCTCAAGGCACTCGCCCACCCGGTCACCCTGGGCGTGGTCCTCGGCCTGGTGTTCGGGAAACTCATTGGTGTCGTAGGGTTCTCCTGGCTGGCCGTCGCGACCGGCTTGGCCGAGAAGCCGGCGGGCACGACATGGCGCCAGTTCATTGGTGTCGGGGCGCTCGCTGGCATCGGCTTCACGATGTCGTTGTTCATCGCGTCGCTCGCCTTCGGGGACTCACCGCTGCTCGACAACGCCAAGGTCGGCATTCTCGTTGCCTCGGTGGTGGCGGGCGGGCTCGGCGTGGTGGTCCTGCTAGGCGGTGGACGGCCGGCCGCGGAGAGTTGAGCGGTCGCTGTCGACCGCCCCGCTGCGCTTCTCCGGGTTCAGCGCTGCGTCAGTGCTTGGCTCGCGCGCCGCGCCGTCTCCGCAAGCACCGCGGCTCCCACGAGTATGGCGCGTTCGTCAGGGAGGAAAACGGATGTGTGCGCCGGCACCGCGCGTCCGTCAGGTGGCTGCGCGCCGATCCGCACGAAACAACCGGGGAGATGTTCGAGGTAGACGGCGAAATCCTCGCCGCCGAGATTGGGCTCTGGAAGTTTGACCAACGCCTCGGCGCCGAACAGCGCGCGCACGGCGTCCTGCGCCCACGTTGACGCCCGCTCTGGGTTCACGATCGGTGGGGTGCCCGGGTGCACGCTCACGCGGGCCGCTACCCCGTGGGCGCGCGCGGTGGCCTCCGCAGTCGCGACCACGGCCTCGTGCAGGATGGCGCGGGTCTCCGGGTGAACCGCGCGGAGCGTGCCCGTCAGCAGCGCGCGCGCAGGGATGACGTTGGACGCGGTCCCGGCCTGCACGGTGCCGACCGTCACGACCGCAGGTTCGCCGGGCGGCACGCGTCGCGACACGATGGTCTGCAGGGCCGTGATCACGTGGGCCGCCGCGACGATGGGATCCCGCGCTTCGTGAGGTCGGGCGGCGTGCCCGCCGGTGCCGACCAGCTCGATCACGAACTCGTCGGTGGAGCCGGCCATCGGGCCCGCGGTCGCGACCACGGTGCCGACGGGAAACCGAAGGTCCACGTGCCCGCTGAAGATGGCGGACACCCCGTCCAGAGCGCCGGCCGCGATCATCGCGGCCGCGCCGCGACCAACCTCCTCGGCGGGTTGGAGGAGAACCGCGACGGCGCCCGCGGCCGGATTCGCGGCCAGGAGGTGCGCGGCGCCAACCGCCCAGGTCGCGTGCACGTCGTGACCGCAGGCGTGCATGACGCCCGGCGTCTCCGACGCCCACGGGACGCCCGTCTCCTCCGTGATCGGTAACGCGTCGATGTCGCCGCGAATCGCCACGACCGGCGCGTCAGCGGACCGTCCGGGGACCCGGCCAACGAGGCCCGTCTCCGATACGCGACGCACGGTGACGCGGGGAATCGCGGAGAGCGCGCGCTCGAGGACGTCCGCCGTGCGTCGTTCCGCGAACGCCAACTCCGGGTGCCGGTGCAGGTCCCGCCGAAGGGCGAAGAGCGTCTCCGCCAGCGCGGATGGAACGAGCGCCGAGATCCGATGGGTCACGGACGGATTTCCTCCTGCCGCACGGTCAGCTCGTCTACCCGGTCCTCGTCGACGGCGACTCCCAGCCCCGGACGGTTGCTCGGTACGCGGACCTGACCATCCCCGGTCATGGTCCACGGAGGCGAGATGATGTCGCGCTCCCAGTAGCGCGCACTGGGACTCAAATCGCCGGGGAGGGTGAAATTGGGGAGTGACGCCAGGGCGACGTTGCAGGCCCGTCCGATGCCGCTCTCCAGCATGCCGCCGCACCACACGGGAACGCCGGCGGCGGCGCACACGTCGTGGATGGCCTTGGCGTGCGTGAACCCTCCGACGCGCCCCGGTTTGATGTTGATGATGCGAGCGCTTCCCAGGGCCAGCGCGTCCTCGGCGCGGGCGGCGGACGTAATGGATTCGTCGAGGCAGAGCGGCGTGCGCAACGTTCGTTGCAGCTCCGCGTGGCGACGCAGGTCCTCCGGCT
>CAYWNR010000070.1:0-1829 GCA_964459705.1 uncultured Gemmatimonadaceae bacterium
CGTGAGGCGATCGCGATGCTGGGTGAAATCGTAGCCGAACCGGCCCTTGACGCAGGTCGAGCCGTTGTTGGGGGTGACTTCGTCGAACGTGGGCGACGTGACGCGTGCCAGCACGTTGTCCTTCACGTGCAGATCGACCTGGCAGCCGACGCCGCAGTAGGGGCACACGGAGCGTACGACCCGATCCGCCACGACCCGTGCCGTGCCGAACCGCTCGCGCGGCATGACCTCGAAGATGGCGCCGGTCGGACAGACGCGGACGCATTCCCCGCACCAGGTGCACGCCGCCTCGTCAGGGTCGCCGTTCCCACCCACGATGATCTGGGCGTGGTCGCCGCGGTACGCGACGTCGAGCACGCCGACGACCTGGATGTCGTCGCAGGCGCGCACACATCGCGTGCAGAGGATACACAGGCTCATGTCATGGGCGATCATCGGATCGCCGGCCCGGTCGTCACCCGTTCTGAGTGGCAGGGCGTGGGTAGTCGTGGGGCGCGGCGTCACGCCGTACTGCGCGACGTAGGCCTCGAACTCGTTGCCACGCGCCGGGGGAGCGCCCGCCAGCAGGTGATCGGCAGGATACCGTTCGAGGAGGAAGCGCAGGACTCCGCGTCGGGCGTCCACCGCGTCGGGTGACTCGGTCTCGATGACCATATCGTCGAGCAACGCCGTCGCGCACGCCGGGAGCAGCTTGGACTGTCCCTGGACGGAGACGACGCAGATCCGGCAGTTCCCCACCACCGGGAGCTGTGGATACCAGCAGAGCGTGGGAATCGAGATCCCCGCGGCGCGCGCGGCGTCGAGAATGGTCGTGCCGGCAGGCACGTCGACGCGGGTACCGTTGATGGTGGCGCTGGGCATGCAGAATATTGGGCCGCGGTCGCCGCGGCACGCAATAGCGCGCGGCCTAGGGCTTCGCCGCCACGAACCAGCGCCGGTTGCCGCGCGCACCCCGGTCGACGTTCCATTCCCCGTAATGGTTGAGCAGGGCTTCCGGCGCGAGGGACCGGACGATCCCGCGCTGCTCGACGGGGAGCACCAGGTGGCGGCCGCCCGAAACCGTCGCGTCCCGCAACTGGAGCATCGTGCGCACCTGCATCGTCGCGTCGAGGTTGGCGAACACGAGGGGATCCAGAATCACCAGGGTGGGGTGGACGTCGTCGGGGAACCACTCCCCGAGGGCGACGACGATCGTCTGCACGCGGTGGGTCAACGCTTGGTCGGCCGCGCGCACCTCGATGCCCTCGGCGGCCTCCACGGATTCGACCAGGACGAGCACGTCGACGTCGTGGGCGGCGAGCAGGTAGGCGGCGCCGGCGGCCCCGCTCCCGATCGTCACCGCCTGATCGGGTGATTCGAGTCCCTCCAGCAGTCGGGCAAAGGGGACGTCGGAAGGGAGCCCCCAGTGGGTCGGCTGGCGCTGCGCGTCGCGGAGCCGCTGGTGCTGGCCACTCCATCGCCGCTGCCCCGGTAAGCGGAGGCGCCGCTTGATCAGGCGATCGACGTGCTCGAGGACCAGGACTTCCGTGAGCACGAGCTGACCATCCAGTCCTGCTTCCAGTTCCCGCACGGCGTCATCCGCAAGGGCCAGCAACTGTTCGCGGGTCAGCTGGTTCTTGTAGTCCTCGATCCGCTGGGAGACGTATTCCTCGTACTCTTGGCGGGGCGAGCGCGGAGCGAGCCGACGCCGCGAGGGAGCCCGGTCACTCAGCACGGATGGCGGGACGGGGAGGATCCCCAGGTGCTGCGCGTCGCGTGGGCGCAGCGGCCGGCGGCAGCGAGGGGCATGCTGCAACCTCGCGCCCCCGGGGCGGCGTGTCAACGGAGTC
>CAYWNR010000070.1:1929-11185 GCA_964459705.1 uncultured Gemmatimonadaceae bacterium
GTTGAGTTCCTTGTAGCCGCGCAACGCGCCGAGCACGGCGTTCTTGTCTTTCGCGAACGCGGGCGGATCGAGGACGATCGTGTCGAATCGCGCGCCGTCGCGATCCAGCGCGCGGAGCAGATCGAAGCAATTGGCCTCCTGCCACCGCACGTTCTGGATCTGGTTCAGCACCTGGTTCGCTCTCGCGGCCTCGATGGCGGCAGCGCTCATGTCGACGCCCAGCACCTCGTCGGCTCGGGCGGCCATTTGCAGGGCAAAGAGTCCGTGATAGCAGAACAGGTCCAGCGCCCGGCCCTCGGCCAGGCCTCCCATCAGCACGTGATGTTCCCGTTGATCGAGAAAGGCACCGGTCTTCTGGCCGCGATGGGGCGCGGCGATGTACTGGAGACGTCCCTCGGTGACGGCCAGCGGATCGGGGACGGTCCCCCGCACCGGCTCGATGGCGAGGGGGAGCTCCTCGTGCTGGCGAACCGAGGCGTCGTTGCGCAGCAACACGCCGCGCGGCGTCAGCGCCGCGTCGATCGCATCGAGGACGTCATGCCGTACGGCCTCGAGTCCGGCCGAGAGCAGTTGCGCCACCACGAAATCGCCGTACCGGTCCACGATCAACGACGGAAGCCCGTCTCCCTCGCCGTGGACGATCCGGAATGCGGTGGCGGGTGGCTCGAGTCCCGCGCGGCGCGCGTCCGCCTCTCGGATCCGCGCGGCCCACCAGTCCGTCGTGATCGGGGCGTCGTCGGCCGTGAGGAACCGCAGGCGGATTTCCGACACGGGACTCCAGAGCGCTTGACCCACGAACCGTCCGCGGGGATCGGCGACCGTGACGATGCCGGCCTTCGCGGGTCCCTCGAGAACGTCGGATCGGTAAATCCAGGGGTGCCCGCGCTGCCAGCGCGCCGCCCCGCGCCGAGATACGATCGCTCGGGCGCTCATCGGGGGCCGACGCACCGCCGGCGGCGGTGGGCGGTACGTTTGGGGCGGGGACACGGGGCCCTCCGGTCGACCAGCCACGGAAGGTGGGTGCGATGGTGCTCGACGCGCGACTGATCGCGATTCTCGATCCCGCCCAGCTGGGAGCGCGCGCGCTGGATGCCGCGCGTGCGGCGGAGGCGGGCGGAGCCACGATCCTCCAGGTGCGCATGAAGCACAGCGGCGGCGGCGCGTTTCTGCGGTGGACCGAACGACTGGTGGGTGCTCTGACGATCCCGGTCTGGGTCAATGATCGGGCGGACGTGGCGTGGCTGTCGGGGGCGGCGGGACTTCACCTCGGAGCCGACGACCTGCCGGCGGCGCGCGTGCGGGACCACTCGCCACGACCGCTGGCCATCGGTGTGTCGGTGGGGACCGTCGCGGAAGCGGAACGGGCGCGCGCCGCGGGCGCGCGCTACTGGAGCATCGGCTCCGTCTTCGCGACCGGCAGCAAGCCGGACGCCGGCGCCCCCATCGGCGCGGCGGGGTTCGCCGAGTTGGCGCGACGCGCACCGGCTGGCATGCCGTGTCTCGCGATCGGGGGCATCACGGCCGGGCGCGTCCGTGAAGTCGGCGCCGTTGGCGCCGCCGGCGTGGCGGTTATTCATGGAATCTTCGGCGCGTCCGACATCGCGCGAGCGGCGCGTCGCCTGCGCGAAGCTGTGGAGTCCCACTGCGCCCCACCGACCTAGCGATCGCCTTCCCGGGCGGCGCGGATCCGGGCGACGGCGGCCAGATGCTCGCGGAGGGTCCGCGAGAACACGTGCCGCCCGTCGCGCTGGGCCACCAGGAAGAAGAAATCGGTGGTCGCGGGGTACAGCGCCGCCCGGAGGCTTGCCGCGGAGGGCTGACCAATGGGACCCGGCGGCAGACCGTCGTGGAGGTAGGTGTTGTAGGGCGACGGCCGCTGGTAGTCGCGCTCGAACAGGCGGCGCCGGTGTCCGAGAGCGTAGATGATCGTGGGATCGGCTTGCAGGCGCCAGCCGGCGCGGAGGCGATTGTGGTATACGGAGGAGACATATGGGCGGTCCCGATCATGGCGTACCTCCCCTTCGATGATCGAGGCGAGCGTGACGAGCTGGAACCGAGTGAGGCCAAGCGTGTCCAGCCGCGCGGTCCACGCCGGCCGCCACTGGTTCTCGAACTCCTGGACCATCTGCGACACGACCTCCCGCGCGGTGGCGCCGAACCGCACGAAGTAGGTGCTCGGGAATAGGAATCCCTCGAGGGACGTGGCGCCCGGGGCGACGCTGGCGATCAGCGCGGAGTCGTGGGCGGCGGCGAGCGTGCTGTCAGCGGGAATGCCGAGCTGTCGCTCGACCTCGGCCGCCACCTCCGTCAGCATGAGTCCTTCCGGTATGACCAGCCGGTGGAAGGCGGCGGTCCCCGCGACCAGCGCGCGCAGCACTTCCCGGGCGGGTTGGTGGCGATACAGGTCATACACGCCGGCCTGGATGGCGCGGTCGCGTCCCAGGAGGGTCGCGTAGAGCCGGAACCGCGCGGGCGACGCGATCACCTGGTAGGCGTGCAGGGTATCGGCGACCGCTTCGAGGGAAGCGCCGCGCGGGATGGTCACGCGCACGGGTTCCCGCTGTGGCGACGGCGCCGCGCAGCCGGCGGCCGCCACCACCCACGCCGCCGACGCGATCCTCCTCACCGATGCGTCCGGTCCAGGTAGGCCTGAAGCAAGAGTGCCGCGGCGCGCTGATCCCGATCGACGCGGCCCCCCACGGCGTCCGCCCGCGCGGCGCGCGCGGTCGTCATCCTCTCGTCAGCCAACAGCACGGGGTGTCCCGTCTTGAGGGCAATGAGGTCGGCGATCGCTCGCGCCGCGTCGGCGGCGGGTCCTTCGGCCCCGTCCTCGTCGAGCGGCAATCCCACCAAGACACCGACCGGGCGATACTCGTCGAGGTGGGCGCGCAACTGCTGCATGGGGAACCGCCGACCGGCCCGACGTGAGAGGGTGGCCAGCGGTTGCGCGATCATGCGGCTGGGATCGGAAATGGCGAGGCCAATACGCTTCGTGCCCCAATCCACCGCGAGCAGGCGTCCCTCCGGCGGGAGATCAGCCTGGTGGGCCGGTGGGCCTTCGAGCGACGATGGCGGGGAGCTACGGCCCGTCGGCCCGTCGGCCCGTCCGCCCGTCGTGGTGGTCATCCCTGCTGCATGGTGGCGAAGAACTCCTTGTTGTTCTTCGTGCGCTTCATCCGCTCCAACAGGAACTCGATCGCCTCGACGGTCGGCATGTCGGCCAGGAAGTTGCGAAGCAGGTAGACCTTGTTGAGCTCCTCTTTGTCCAACAGCAGCTCCTCTTTCCGCGTCGAGGTACGCTGCACATCGATTGCGGGGTAGATCCGCCGGTCGGAGATCTTCCGGTCCAGCACGAGCTCCATGTTGCCGGTGCCTTTGAATTCTTCGAAGATGACTTCGTCCATCCGGCTGCCGGTTTCGACGAGGGCCGTGGCGATGATCGTCAGCGATCCCCCGCCCTCGATGTTGCGCGCGGCGCCGAAGAAGCGCTTGGGCTTCTGAAGGGCGTTGGCGTCCACACCGCCGGACAGGATCTTGCCGGAGTGGGGGATCACGACGTTGTGGGCCCGCGCGAGGCGCGTGATCGAGTCGAGGAGGATGATGACGTCCTGCCCGTGCTCCACGAGGCGCCGGGCCTTCTCGATCACCATGTCCGCCACCTGAACGTGCCGGTCGGCCGGCTCGTCGAAAGTGGAGGAGATGACCTCCGCCCGGACGTTCTCCTCCATGTCCGTCACCTCTTCGGGCCGCTCGTCGATGAGCAGCACGATGAGCTTCGCTTCCGGATGGTTCTCCGAGATGGAGTTCGCGATCTTCTGGAGGATGATGGTCTTGCCGGCTTTGGGTGGGGCGACGATCAGGCCGCGCTGGCCGAAGCCGATGGGCGAGAGCAGATCGATCACCCGCACCGACAGGTCGGCCTCTTTCTGCTCGAGGTGGATGCGTCGGTCGGGGTAGCGAGGGCGCAGGTTGTCGAAGGCGATCCGGTGTTTCGCTTTGTCGGGATCGTCGAAGTTGACGCTCTCGACCTTCAGGAGGGCGAGATACCGCTCGCCTTCCTTGGGGGGCCGGACCTGGCCGAGGATCGTGTCCCCGGTGCGGAGGTCGAAGCGCTTGATCTGGCTTGGACTGACGTAGATGTCGTCCGGGCCGTAGAGGTAACTCCAGTCCTGGCTGCGCAAGAACCCGTACCCCTCGGGGAGAATCTCGAGGACCCCCTCCCCCTGCAGCACGGTATCCGAGTCGAGCAGCGACTGTTCGATCCGGAAGATCAGATCTTGCTTGCGCATGCCCGAGTAGTTGGTGATGTTGAGTTCTTCGGCCATCGCGTGCAACTCCGCGACGGATTTCCTCTTCAGATCAGCGATGTCCACGGCGGGACTCCATCGGGGCGGGGGGACGCTGGTGCGGACCTCGGTCCAAGCGATTGCGGGCAGCCCTGGGTGAGGGCGGAACCTGCGGAATGAGTCTGGGGGTTTAAGTGATGAAAGCGCTTAAATATCTGGCGCCTTCGGAACACCGTCAAGAGGCCCGATGATTCCCTCGGAATTGCTCACCCATTGGCGCTCCGTGATCGTCCGCAACCGCGAGATCATCGAGGCGGTGGTGCGACCCGAACATCGGGGGCCTTCGCGGGCGTTGCGAGACGCGTTGGCGGAGTGGCCTGGCATGCACTACTGGGCCAACGGCAAGGACGCCGAGCGGCTCGTGCTCGTCCGGGCCGTCGGCCCGCAGCCCCACGAGCGGTGGTGGCTCCACATCGTCTTGTTCCTCGGGACGTTCCTCACGGTGCAGCTGGGCGGGGTCCTCCTCCTCGGTGGCTCTGTGCATACGCTGCCCTCGTTCCACGGCGGATGGCATGAGGTGGGTCAGAATCTCGCGTACTGGTTGCGGGCGAGCACCGCCGGCATCCCCTTCGCCACGGCGCTCATGGCCATCCTGCTCTCGCACGAGATGGGTCACTACCTGACCGCCAAGCGATACGCCATCAGTGCCTCGCCACCGTATTTCATCCCGGCACCGATCGAATTCAACTTCATCGGGACGTTCGGGGCGTTCATCCGGTTGCGGAGTCCCATCGTCGATCGCCGCCAACTCATGGACGTCGGCGCCGCCGGCCCGTGGGTGGGCTTCGGCGTCGCGCTGATCATGTTGATCATCGGCGTGCAACGATCCTGGATCGCGGCCCCCGGGGAATTCAACGCCCCGATGGTCGTGCAACTCGCCGCCGGACATCTCCTGATCGGCGACTCGGTGGTGACGTGGGCGGTGCGCCATGTCTTCGTCGGCGATGTCACGTTGGTCCTGCATCCCATCGCCGTGGCCGGCTGGATCGGGATCCTGGTGACGGCGTTGAATCTGCTCCCCCTCGGGCAGTTGGATGGGGGCCACATCCTCTACGCGCTGCTCGGGCGCCACCAGCGCATCGTGGCGGCTGTTGCATGGCTCGGTTTGCTGGTCATGGGACAGTGGTTTTGGCCGTGGTGGGCGTGGGCGGGCCTGACCTTGCTGCTGGGTGGGGGCCGCCTCGCACATCCCCAAGTGCTCGAATGGCGCCGTCCGTTGCCCGCTTCGCGGATCCCACTCGGATGGGCCTCGGTCGCCCTCTTGGTCGCCACCTTCACCCCGGTGCCCCTCACGTTCTGAGATGGGCGAAGTTGGTCCTGTTGGAATGGGGCGGCGGGTGGGGTGCCGGCGCGGCGCATCGCGGGCGGTTCGACGGGTGGTCCCCGACCCATCGAAACGTTGCGTAAGTGTCAGAAAACAATATATTTGCGCAAACCTGCGGAGAGTGCGATGCCGGCACAGTCGGTTCGATACGGGGTGCCCGACCCGGCTGAACCAGTCGTCCATGAGCTTCCCCCCATTCGCTTTGATGGACACGACGTTCCGGTTCGACTCGTTGTTCGTCGGACGGACGACGGCGTGTGGCGCGGGCGCTTCCTTTTTGGTGGGGATGATCCCGAGATGGCGAAGGCCACGGCGGAGATCTTCTGCGGCCTTTCGGAGGCTGATCTCTGGCAGTCCGTGCGGGATCTTCGCGAACATCACATGCGCGATCTCTGCCGCTCGATCGTCGCTGCCGACTGACGACCCGGCCGTTCGGTCGGCGCCAACTTCTGTAGCAACTTCCCCATAGCAGCGTCATAGCAGCGTCGCGTTCCTGTGGCCGTGCGAGTCTGGCCACGACCTCCGAACCCCGGCGTCCGCTGGGCATGGTTTCTGCGGCCAGACCCCCTGGCTAGGGCGGTTCTTGACGCCCCTCTACCGGGGGCGCAAGTTCTCCGACCCCTCTCTTCCGCCGGTTCCGAATGCTCGTTGAATCGAGTGAGACGCGCATGGCACTTCGTCATTCTCTGTCGCTATTGGTGGTCGGGCTGTCCGTCGCGTGCGCTCCGCGCCCCGCGCCGCTCACCCCGGCCGAACTCAGCACTCTCGAGGCGCGGGCCGCCCAGGAGCCGAACAACGGCACCGTGCAGCTGCGCTATGCGGCGGCGCTCCGTGCCGCCGACCGGTGCGCCGACGCGGCGCCGGTCGCACGCCGAGGGATGGCGCTCGATCCCAAAGACGCGCTCGGTCCGCTGGTCGTCGGGAGCTGCCTGGAGGTGGACGGACGGTACGACGACGCCGTCCAGACCTACCGGACGTACCTCGCCATCAACCCAGAGGGTCGTGGGGCCGGCGCCATTCGCGCCCGGCAGCTCCTGGCCGCGCGGGCCAGCGCCACGTCGGCCGCCCGCGACGCGGTGGCGCACGAAGCGGAGCTGGCCGAGGAGCCGGCGGATCCGCAGACGCTGGCGGTGTTGCCCCTCCGGGTGGTCGGCGACTCCACCTACGAGCCGCTCTCGCGAGGACTCGCGCAAATGCTCACCTCGGACTTGGCGTTGCTGGAGCGGTTCCGGCTGGTGGAGCGCATGCGACTCGGAGCGCTGCTCGACGAAATGAACTTGGGCCAAACGGGGCAGGTCGATCCGGCCACGGCGGCGCGCGTCGGCCACCTGGTGCGTGCGGGCCGAATGGTGCAGGGCCTTGCCAACATACCCGCGGACGGGCCGGTGCGGTTGGAGGCGTCGGTGGTGCAGGGGACCGGTGAGGTCACGTCGCCCACGCAAACGCAGGGACGGCTGCGCGACCTGCTGGGACTCGAGAAAGACCTCGTCGTCGGCCTGGCGGCACGGCTCGGGTATCGGTTGTCAGAGGCGGAGCGCGCCGCCATCCTCGAGAACGGGACGCAAAACTTGACCGCGTTCCTGGCCTACTCGCGGGGGCTCGACGCCGAGGACCGCGGCGACTACGCGCAGGCGGCGCGGTACTACTCGGCCGCCGTGCGGGCAGATCCGTCGTTCCGGCAGGCGCGGGAGGGCTTCCAGGCCGCGACCGCGGCACCGGGTGCGCAGGCGGCATCGGCCTCCGATGCCCCGGTCCTAGCGTCCGAACAGATCGCATCACCGGTTTCCGATCTCGCTGAGCCGCCCAGTACGGCGCTCGGGTCCTCGGTGGCCGATCTGGTCCCGACCACGATCGAGCAAGTCACCGCCATCACGACGCCCACGCAAGCGGCGGTGACGACCACCGCGGCCCAGCCACCGCCGCCCTCGGTGGTGCCGCCACCCACCGTCACCGGCACGATTCGCATCGTGTTCCGACTGCCATGACCGCCCGACGCGTGGCACTCGGCCTGGTGGTCGCGGTGGCGGCCCTACCCGCGGGCGCGGCCGCGCAGGTGCGGACGCAGGTTCGCGCATCCGGCGTGTTCGAGGCCTACAGCTTCGATCCCGGTCTGGCGTTCAAGCGGGTCAGCGAGCTGTCCATCCCCATCGGCGTGGGCCTCTCGTTTGGCCGCTTCGCGGACGTCATGATCTCGAGCGGATACGTCTCGCTCTCGCTCACCAGCGCGAACAGCGCGCAGCTGGCCAACCAGTCGGTATCGGGCATGCTCGATACCGAGATTCGCCTCGGCATCAACCTCATCCCCGGCAAGCTCATCCTCGTGACCAATGGGGCCATTCCGACCGGCGTCAAGCCGGCGGCCGCGGAGGAATTGTCGGTACTGGGTGCCATGTCGAGTGATGTGATCGGCTTCGCCGTGCCGTCGCTGGGCACCGGCGGCAAGGTTGGCGGCGGCGTGATTGGAGCGGTGCCGCTGGGGCGTTTCGCGCTGGGGATCGGCGCGACGTACTCCTATCCCTTCGAGTATCAACCAATCGGCGGGAACACGAGCCGGCTCCAACCCGGGTCGGAAATCCGGGGGCGACTGGGCATCGAAGGGCCTCTCGCGCGCAAGACCTTCCTCCGCGCGGCGGGCGTGGTCGGGATGCGAAGCAAGGATACGTTTGGGGGCCAGACCCAGAATGGCGTCGGGGCGCGGTACATCGGCTATCTGGCGCTCATGCAAGGTCTCGGCACCATGCAGCTCACGGTGTACGCCTTCGACGTCTACCGCGGGGCGCCGTCCATCGAGCCGACCGCGTTGGGTGCGGCGGTGCTGCCGAAGGGGAACCTCCTGGTTGGCGGGCTGCGCCATACGATTCCCGTCGGCCGGTCGTTCACCGTGGCTCCGCGCCTCGAGTACCGCCTCTCGGAGGCGGCGCCGGACACGGCGTCGGCCGCGCGGAAAGCCGGATCCTCGTTGCGGCTGGGGCTCGACCTGCGCAAGGCGCTGGTGCCCGGGATGTCGGCCGTGCTCTACGGCAGTGGCCTATTTGGCAACGTCCGGCAGAGCGGCTTCGATATCCCGCTGTCCGGCTGGCGAGCCGGTCTCGTCGTTGAGGTCGTGCGGTAGCTATGCCACGAACAACTGGTGGGGCGACCCGGGCGACCCGGGCGGGCCGGGCATCGCCGACTTCGTGTCGGGGGTCGGTGACGTGGCAGCCCCCGTTGGCGACCGATCCGGAGGGCGTTACGGTGCCGCTGACCCCGCCCATCGCCTCTCTCGTACCGGATCTGTGGCGCACGCCGCTCGTGCGGACCAGCGTCCGGTCTCTGTCCCCCGAGGCGGTGAGCCCGACGATGACTCGGGAGGAGTTGTTGGCGCTGCGCGCCGAGGGTCGTGAGGCTGCCCGCAAGCATGGTCGCGAGCACCGGGCCGAGGCGGAGCGTCGACGACCGCAGGGGCCGTCACACTAGGCGGTTGTCGGTACGAACGAACGGTGCGCGCGCCCGGATGCCACATCCGGGCGCGTCGTCTATGTTGCGGGCTGCATGAGCACGACCCGCGCCCTCCTGCCTCGCGAGAGCGGGGCCTACGCCGAGCTGG
>CAYWNR010000071.1:0-11124 GCA_964459705.1 uncultured Gemmatimonadaceae bacterium
GCCAGATGCTGGCCGACTGCCTCGAGGGCAACGAGCGGTTCGGACTCTCCTACGTGAAACGCGACGACACCAATGATCGAGCCCCCGCAGCGGGCGACATCGGGTGTTGCGCCGTCATTCGCGAGTCACGGCTCCTCCCCGATGGCCGATCCAACATCGTCGTCGTCGGGGACGAGCGGTACGCCCTGCGAGAACTGATTCCGACGGCCCTTCCCTACCTCATCGGTCGCGTCGAAACGATCGAGGACGAAGATATGGACGCGCCGCAGCTGGATGAACTGGCGGCGCAGGTGCGCGCGAACTTCGCCAAGTTCGTCGCGGGAATGCAAATGCTGAGCGATCGCCCGTCCCAGACGCTCCCACTCGAGAGCTCGCCCACGACGATCTCGTTCCAGGTGGCGGGAGCCCTCGAGTTCGACGTGGAACTGAAGCAAGCGCTCCTCAGCGGTCGGTCGACCCTGGGACGCCTCGAGCACCTGCTCCGGATGCTCCGTCCGCTGAACGACGAGCTGTCCCAACGCGTCGCCGTGCATCGTCGCGCCCGGGGCAACGGGCGCGGCGGCGGCACGCAGGACGTGGTCACCGGTTCATGACGGTCACCACGCAGGCGCTCGATGCCCTTGCCGACATCGTCGGACCCGCGTGGGTACGGCGCGACCGGGCGACGTGCGAAACGTATGCCACCGATGGGCTACCAACCGCGCATCGGGAACCGGGGGCGGTCGTGCTCCCGGGCAGCCGGGACGAGGTCATCCGCGTCGTCCGGATCCTGGCCCATCACGGGGTCCCGTTCGTGGCCCGCGGTGCCGGTACCGGCCTGTCCGGCGGCGCGCTTGCGGACCGCGACGCCATTCTCATCACGCTGACGCGGCTGAATCGCATTCTCGCCATCGATCCCGAGAATCGGCGCGCGCTCGTGGAACCGGGAGCGGTCAATGCACACGTGTCACGCGCCGCTGCCGCCTACGGGCTTCACTACGCGCCGGATCCGTCGAGCCAAACCGCGTGCACCTTGGGCGGGAACGTCGCGGAGAACGCGGGAGGCCCGCATTGCCTGAAGTACGGCGTGACCACGCAGCACATTCTGGCGCTCGAGGTCGTGCTGCCTTCCGGCGCGGTCGTCGAGCTGGGATCCGCGAGCGGCGAGACCTGGGGACCGGACCTCGTTGGCTTGTTCGTGGGGAGCGAGGGGACGTTCGGGATCACCACACGCATTACCGTACGGCTCACCCCGCTCGCCCGCGCGGTCGAAACGCTTCTGGCCGATTTCGGCTCCCTGCGGTCCGCCGGCGAGGCGGTGTCCGCGATCATTGCCGCAGGCTTCCTTCCCGCGGCCATGGAAATGATGGACCAGACGTGCATCCGCGTGGTGGAGGCATCCATCTACCGTGCGGGATACCCAACGGACGCGGCCGCGGTGCTCCTCGTGGAGATGGATGGCCGGGACCAGACCGCCGTGGGCCACCAGGGCGAACGCGTCGAGCACTTGTTGCGGACGTGCGGGGCCCGGACCGTGCGCCGGGCTCGCGAGGTGGGGGAGCGCGAGCGACTCTGGCAGGGCCGCAAGAAGACGTTCGGCGCGCTGGGCCGGCTCCGGCCGCACCTCCTGGTCCAGGACGCTGTGGTCCCCCGAACGGTCCTGCCCGATCTGCTCGATACGATCGCGAGGATCGCGGGCCGATACGGCGTCACTGTGGGGAACGTCTTCCATGCGGGGGACGGCAATCTCCACCCCAACATCGCGTATGACGGCCGAGTCCCGGGGGAACGCGAACGGGTCGAGCAGGCGGCCGCGGAGATCATGCGCGCCTGCATTGCCGTCGGTGGGACGATCACCGGCGAGCATGGCGTCGGGTCCGACAAGATCCGGTACATGGCCGATCTGTTCGACGCCACCACGCTCGGGGCCATGCACGATGTCCGGCGCGTGTTCGACCCGGAAGAGCGGGCGAATCCCGGCAAGGTGCTCCCGGCACACGCGTGCCGGGAATGGCATGCGGCCCCTGCGGCACATCAGGAGATCGCCACCGCATGATCCCGACGCGCTGGGGCATGCGGATGGCGGACCAGTTGTCCCAAGCGACGAGCCGCATCACGTCTGCGGAAGCCCAACTCGCGCGCGCCGACGGGGCCGGAGCGCTGCAAAGCGCGTATCAGGCGGTGGTGGAGGCCGCCACGCTCCGCGTGTGGCATGCCACGCCTACCTGGGGAACCACGCTGTCGCCGGATGAGATGCGACAGCGGGTGCGGGACGCGTTTCCCAGCCTGTTCGCGGCCCTCGGCGAGCTCGATATCGCGTCGGCCTTGACCAGCCCGTGGACCGTGGACGCGGCGTCTCCCTACGTCGTCGAGGCCCGAGCCTATATCGCCGACGTCGCGGCGGAACTGCGCCCATGGCTGCGCGCGGACTAGCGGACCGGCTGCGCCAGCTGCTCGGTGACGGCGCCCTCGCCGCGGGCCCTGACAGCCAACTACCCGTGGCGCGCCCCGCAGACGAGGACCAGTGCGCCTTGATGCTCCGGACCGCGTCCGTGGAGGGGTGGCGGGTGGCCATCGCGGGAGCCGGAACCTGGTCCAGCCCACCCGAGGCGGACGTGATTCTGGCCACCGATCGACTGGCCGCGCTCGGTCCCGTTGACGCCGCCGATCTGGTTGCCAGCACGCAGGCGGGCGTGCGCTGGAGCGCGCTCCGGAGCGGGCTCGCCGAGGAGGGCGCCTGGCTCGCGCTCGATCCTCCAGGTGCCGATCGAACCCTGGGCTCGGTACTGGCAACGGCGACGGCCGGTCCGTTACGCGCGGGCTTTGGGAGCGCTCGGGACCACGTGCTCGGCGTGACGCTCGTGACCGGCGACGGGCGCATCGTCCGTGCGGGTGGTCGGGTCGTGAAGAACGTCGCCGGATACGACCTGGCGAAATTGGCCCTCGGGACCTTCGGGGCGTTCGGCGTGATCACGAGCGTGCACGTTCGACTCCGCGCCGTCCCGCGGGCCGACACGACCCTGGTGGTCGAGGGCAGGCGCGACACGCTGCTCGAGGCAGGACGCGCCATCCAGTCCGCCGGACTCTCCCCTGCGGCGCTCGAGCTGCTCTCACCCTCGGCGGGCCCCGCGAAGGACTGGACCCTCGCGGCGCGTCTGCTGGGCACCGATGCCGAGGTTGCCGCGGACCGCGACGCCCTCGTGGCCACGGCCCGCCTCCCGTGGACGCCGTTGCCTGTGGAGACCGCGGCCGAGTTCTGGCCACGCACGAGACGGGCGGTGCTCGCGACCCCCGTGACGCTCCGCCTGGGCGCCGATCCGTCGGCGCTCGAGCGGGCATTGGACTTGGTGGCCCTCCATCTCGACGAACGCGTTGCCGACTGGCTGACCGCGACGCTGCCCGCCGGGGTGGTCCGCTGGAGCGGGAACGCGGAAGCGCATGCGTTGCGGCGCCTGCGGAGCGCGGCGGCACAGCTCGAGTGGCCAATGACCCTCGAACGCGCACCGTGGCCGATTCTCACGGCGGTGGGTCATTTCGGCGCGTATCGAGCGGGCGTCGTTCGCATCGTCCGGGGTCTCCGCGAGGCCTTCGACCCCGCCGGCGTGTTAGTGACTTCGCTCGACGCCGCGTCGTGAGCGGCTTCGCGGGGCTCGCGACGTGCGTCCACTGCGGGTTTTGCCTGCCGCAGTGTCCGACATACCTGGTCACAGGGGACGAGGCCGACGGACCCCGCGGTCGCATCGTGCTCATGCGGCGCCTCGCGCAGGGCACTATCCCGGCAGACGATCCGGCGCTGCAACATCACCTGGATCGCTGCCTCGGCTGTCGCGGCTGCGAGCCCGTCTGCCCGTCGGGCGTCGCCTTCGGGGCCGGCATCGAAGAGGCACGCGCGCGCATCACCGCCGTGCGCCCCCTCTCGCCGATCGCGCAAGTCATGCTGGCGGTGATGGCTCGCCCCACGCTGCGGCGGGTTCTGTTCAGTCTGACGCGCCTGGTCCGGCCGATCGCATCCTGGATGTCAGGCTGGAGCCGTCTGGGGTTCGCCGCCGGGATGCTGGCCGGGACGCGCCCCTGGACGGGAGCATCGCGCTTCGGCACCGCTGTCGCGAGCACGAACGGGAATCCCGGGACGGAGCGCGAGCGTCCGGTCGCCGTGTTCCGCGGATGCGTGCAGCGCGAGTTGTTCGGGCACGTGAACACGGCGGCCGAGCGGACGCTCGCGGTCAACGGCCATGCGCCGATCCACGTCGAACACCAGGGCTGCTGCGGTGCGCTCCATATCCACGCCGGTCAGGTCGACGCCGCGCGAGCGCTCGCGCGAGCGAACGTCCGCGCCTTTGCCGCTCACGCCGACGCCGCGATCGTGGCCACCGCCGCGGGTTGCGGAGCCATGCTCCGCGACTACGGCACCCTGCTCGCCGACGATCCGCTCGCCGACGCCGCATCGGCGTTCGCGGCCCGGGTCCGCGATGTCACCGAGCTGCTCGCGGCCGCCGGCCCTCGCCCCGGCGGTCCCTTGACGCTCCGCGTCGCCTATGATCCGCCGTGCCACTTGTTGCACGCGCAACGTGTGGCGGATGCTCCCCTGGTGGTGCTGTCGGCGGTGCCCGGCGTCACCATCCTCGGGCACGCCGAGGCGGAGATCTGCTGTGGCAGCGCCGGCATCTACTCGCTCGTGCAGCCGGCGTTGTCCCATGCAGTGCTGGCCCGCAAGCTGGCGGCGCTGGACGCCGTCGCGCCCGACCTGGTGGTGACCGGCAACCCAGGGTGCGCGATGCAGATTGCCGCCGGCCTTCGCGCCACCGGGCGCACGACGCCCGTGGCTCATCCCGTCGAGGTGCTCGACGCGGCATATGCGGCGGCCGGCCTCTACCATCCGGCAGTGGGGTAGATTCCACCACCCATGAGTACCGTCCCGTTGCCCGCGCCCCTCGCACTCGAGCCGGCGGCCCTCTCGCCGATGGAAGCGGGGGCCGTGCTCGCCGGAGCGCTCGTAGCGGAGCCAGCCGTTTCCGTGCTCGAGGTGGACGGCTCCGGAGCCACGAGCTGTCTTCAGGGACTGCTCACATGCGACATCGAGAAGCCCGGTGAGGGAGCGTTCCTCTACGGCGCGATCCTGACCCCGAAGGGGATGATCGTGTCCGACCTGTGGGCGGTTCGCGAAGGCGGACAGGTCGAGCTGCGCGTCCCGAGGTCGGGCGTCCCGGCGCTGCTCGAGGTGTTCACGCGCTCCCTGCCTCCGCGACTGGCACGTGTGCGCGACGCCTCCGCGGAACGCGTCGTGTTGCGCGTGGTCGGCCCGAACGCGTTGGAGGCGGCCGCCACCGCTGGCATCGCGCTCCCGCCGGAGGGACGGGCGGTGGCGGCGGTGATGGCCGACGCGCCCGTCACACTCGCCCGGCCGGGTGGGCGGGCCCCGTTCGGTCTCGAGATCACGGCCGCGGCCGAACACGGGGCCGTGCTGCGCGCGCGGCTCACGGACGCTGGGGCACAGACCGGATCCTCCGCCGCGCTGGAGCTTGCCCGCATTCTCGCCGGTTGGCCCGCGCTCGGCGCGGAGATCGACGACCGGACCCTGCCGCAGGAGGTTCTACTCGACGAGTTGGGCGGCGTCTCGTATACGAAGGGATGCTACGTCGGGCAGGAAACCGTCGCGCGCCTGCACTTCCGAGGCCATGCGAACCGATTTCTCCGGGGGCTCATTTGGGAGGAGCGCCCCGATTCCGGGACCGCGGACATCAGCCAGGATGAGGCGTCCCGCGGGCGCGTCACATCGTTCGCCTGGGTCCCTTCGCTCGACCGCTGGCTCGGACTCGGCATTCTGCGTCGCGAAGTGGACGCGGAACGCCTGGTGGTGGCGTGCGGGCGGCCGGCCGTCGTGACCAGCCTCCCCTTCACGCTCGACGCGTGAGCGCTGTCGGGCTTGCGGGTTCCCGGCAGGCGAGCGCCCGCGGGACTACCGCGGGGTGTGCGCCGTATCCCGTGCCATGAGTGAGTCACTCATGAGGGAATCCGGCAGCGCCGGTGCCTGGCGCTGCGGCACAGCGACACTCGAATCCGCATGCTCGCCGGGTGGGGGCGTTTCGCGTCCCGCGCACCCGCACACGCAGGCCAGCATCCACCACGTCCAACGCGACCGAAGCAAGGACATGCTGACAATCTCCGGACCGACCGTGTCGGCGGCAAGCGTCTAGATGCGCCGTCGGCTATTTCTGGGCTCGTTGGGAGGGGGACTGCTCGCAGTACTGCCGGGCCGAACGGCGGCGCGCCGCGCACCGTCGACGGAAGCGGTTCCGACGATCTTCCACGGCCATCCCGACGGCAACACGACGCTGGTTCGCTTCTTGGCCACCATTCCGGATGTTCCCGCCGGTCGGCTGCGCGTCCGGGACGGTCGCAGCGGACGCCTCTTGGGCACGGCGGGGATGGTGCGGCGTGGTGAGCAGTTGGTTGGTGAGCTCTGGCTGCCGCTCACCGCGCCGCGGACCATATACAGCGACCTCGAGACCCCGGCGCGACGCGGTATCCAACGCACGCTCCACCATCTCGCGCCGACGCCACGCTGGGTAATTCACTGGCTCATTCTCGCGTCTCCCAACGCAATCTGGGCGCGCGCGGCGCGCATCTCCCCCCTGCTCCGCGCGGCGGACGCGGCGCACCTCGTTCCCGCCGGGGTACGGATCAACGGGTGGCATCCGCTCCCGCTGGAGGGAGCGCGCGACCACCTCGATCTGCTCCGGATCACCGTGCCCGCGGCGCTCGCGAGTCGCGCGAGTGGCGTGCCCGTGGGACATGTGGCGCTCGTGGAGGGTGGCCCGCCCAACCGTCGGATTCTGGACGTGCTCGCCGGGGCGCGGGTCGGTGCCGTCGTGAGCGCCACTGAGGTGACCGATCCCGTCACCCTCGGCCTTAGCGACGGACGGGCGCAGGCGTTACGCCAGATCGAACCGTGGCTATTGGCGCGCCAGCCACCCGCCCAAGAAGCCGATTCGCCCATCGCGCTGGTGATCGGCAGCGACCTCGCACCGGCGCTAGCCGCCCGGGCCACGATCGACGAGTGGAACGCGGCGTACGCATATCCCCGGCTGACTGTGGGCGATGAAGATGCGGTGGTCCGCGCCATCACCGCCGGGCGTGCCGGCCGCGCCGCCGCCGCGGGAGATGCCGTTCCGGACGGCGACGGCAGACTACAAATCGGTGCAACACGCGCCGATCCAGCGGCGGTCTTCCTGCCACTCGCGACGCTGGTTGCCCCCACCGAGCCGTCTCTCGACGGGATCGCGCGGCGCTTCTCCTTTCCGGTCGCTGGCACCCTGGTGTTCAATCCCTCGCCCTTCGGTCGCAGCGGCGTCGCCCGTTATGCCGACGGTGCCTTCCGTATCGTCACCGACGTGCCGGCCCTCGGCTACGCTTTCGTGCCGGAAACGGGCGGCACCGCGCCGGAGGCCGCACCACCGAGCGAGACGATTGCGAGCGTCCACGCGCGGCTCCGCATCGAGCGGGATGGGGGCGCCATCGTCTCTCTGCGCGACGGCGCCACGGGTCTCGAGCTCGTCGGCCCGGGAACCTCGCTCAACGGCTTCGACCATGCGGTGCTCTCGGACGTGCGGCTGGAGACCATCGCCGGCGTGGGGAGTCGTCTCATCGCCCGCCGCATGACTGGCGCCGGAGCCATCACCAGCGTGATGACGGTGTTCGACGCGCTGCCGTGGGTTGAGATCGAGAACCGCGTCGAGGCCCTCCCCGGCGACCGCACCGTGGCGTGTCACTTTGGCTTCGCACCGAGCCTCCCGCGCCTGCAGTGGGAAGTCCCGGGCGGCGTGGAGGAGACCGATGTCCCGGTGTCTCGTTTCTCCCCCATCCGCTGGGCCGCGCTGCGCGGCGAAGCGGGCAGCTTGCTCGCCGGCGTGACCGGCGTTTCGGGAGCATCCGCCGGCGAAGACGGCACGGTGGTGATCGAGGGTGGTGCGCACCACGTGGTGCGTCTGCGCTGGCACGCGGGCTACCTGCTTCCCGACGATCCCTGGCGCTTCGGCTTTGGGATGTTGCCCTTGTTTGCGCACCCCACGACCGGCGGTGGGGATGCGTCGCTCCCGACGTTTGGTCGGATGGTGGACGTTCGCGACCCCGCGGTTGCCATCGTGGGCCTCAAACCCGCGGACGACGGCGTTGGACTCGTCGCATATCTGATGGATCTGGGCGGCCCGGCACGCGCCATCCAGCTTCGCCCCGGCCTCCTGCCCTTTACCGCGGGCGTGCTGACCGATCTGGCGGAGCGAGACCGGCGACCGGCGGAGACCGACGCGGACGGCGCCGTTCTCGTGCCGATCGCGCCGTCTGGGTACGCGGCGGTCAGACTACTAACAGACGGCTAGACGCACAGACGCACAGACGCACAGACGCACAGACGCACAGACGCCTAGACGCGCAGAGGCCAGGGGTACAGACGCACAAACGGCTCGGCCGGCGCCTTCGCGCTGGGCTGGACCCTTCAAAGGGCAACTGGGTAGGTTCGGGTTCGAGGCTTGCTCTCATCTTGCAGAACGACCGATGGACGCTCATGACCACACCACAGACACTTGCTGACCTCAAACAGACCGAATGGGCGGATGCCGCCAAGCACGGGCGGACGATCAAGGACGAGCTGCGCGAGAACCTCATCTGCAAGCTCGAATCTGGAGAGCCGATCTTCCCCGGTATCGTCGGCTATGAGGACACGGTGGTCCCGCAAGTCGTGCACGCCATCCTCGCCCGTCACAACTTCATTCTGCTGGGCCTGCGTGGCCAGGCGAAGAGCCGCATCCTGCGGCAGCTGGTGTCACTGCTCGACGCGGAGATCCCGATCATCGCCGGCAGCGAGATCAACGACAATCCCTTCTCCCCCATCTCCAAATACGGTCGCCAGCTGTTGGAGGAACATGGCGACCGCACGCCGATCGCGTGGGTGACACGAGACTATCGCTACGTCGAGAAGCTGGCCACGCCGGATGTGACGATCGCCGACATCATCGGCGACGTGGATCCGATCAAAGCCGCGCGCGGCGGCCACCTGCTCTCGGACGAGCTGACGATCCACTACGGTCTGCTCCCGCGCAGCAACCGGGGCATCTTCGCGCTCAACGAGCTCCCAGACCTCGCCGGCAAGATCCAGGTTGGGCTGTTCAATATCATGCAAGAAGGTGACGTCCAGATCAAAGGCTATCCCATCCGGCTCGCGCTCGACGTGTTGCTGGTGTTTTCCGCGAACCCGGAGGACTACACCGCGCGCGGGAAGATCATCACGCCGCTCAAGGACCGGATCGGCAGCGAGATCGTCACCCACTATCCGAAGACCCTCGAACACGGGATGGCGATCACGGAACACGAGGCGTGGCTCTCACGCGGCGGGCGGCCCATCGAGATCCCGGACTTCATGGCGGAGATCATCGAGCGAATCGCGTTCGAGGCCCGCGCGGACAAACGAATCGACAACCGATCCGGTGTGAGTCAGCGGCTCCCGATTTCGGTGGTGGAGAACGTCGTCTCGAGCGCGGAGCGGCGCGCGATCGTGAGCCGCGAGCGGCAGGTCGTGCCCCGGGTGAGTGACGTGTATGCGGCATTGCCGTCGATCACCGGCAAGATCGAGCTGGAGTACGAGGGGGAGTTGCAGGGCGGTGAGACGGTGGCGCGCGACCTGATTCGGCGCGCGTGTCTGGCGACGTTCGAGGCCCGGGCCGGCGGCGCCGACTGCGACGCCATCGTCGAGTGGTTCGACGTCGGTGGGGCGCTGAAGGTGGGCGGCGACGAACGCGCCGACGCACTGATGCGTGGCTTCACCGCGATCCCCGGCCTGGTGGACGTCGTCCAGCAGACGGGGCTCTCCGGGCGGAAGGAACCAGCACATCTCGTCGCCGCGTGCGAGTTGGTGCTCGAGGGGCTGGTGGCCCAGAAGCGCATTTCGCGGAGCGACGAGCTGGGCTACGCCCGGGCGCGCCGCGAGCGCCCGGCGGGGCCGGGCCCGGGCTTGGCTGGCCCCAACCTCTTCACGTGACTGCGTCCATGGCGGTCATCACGATCTCTCGGCAGTATGGCTCTGGTGGTTCCCACATCGCCAGGCTCGTTGCGACTCGTCTCGGGTGGACCTTGATCGACAACGAGTTCGTGGACCGAGTCGCGACTCGGGCCGGGCTGAGCACCGAAGAGATCGCGCAGCAACAGGAGCGGGTCCCGACGCTCATCGAGCGCCTCGCCCGAGCGCTCACCGTGTCCTCGCCGGAGATGTTCGCGGCCGCCGCCGACCCGCAGGCCGCGCTCCCACCGGAGGATCGCATCGTCCGTCTCACGGAAGCGGTCATCTCCGAAGCCGTGCAGAAGGACCACGTGGTGATGGTGGGCCGCGGCGCCCAGGCGTACCTCGCCGAGCGGGCGGGTACGCTGCACGTGTTCGTCGTGGCACCTCGCGAGGAGCGCGTCGCGGCGGTCATCCGCCGGCTCGGCGTGACCACGGACGAGGCGGGCGCGGACCTCGATCGGGTCGATGAAGGCCGGCGTCGCTACGTGAAGATCCACTACGGCCGACACTGGGAAGACGCCGCGAACTACGATCTCGCCCTGAACAGCGCGCAGTTCGGGTACGACGGATGCGCGGACCTCATCGTGGCCGCGGCGCAAGCGGCCGGGCTCACCGGTCGCTGACCGGCTACCAACCAACCCGAAGCCGGGTCAGGAAGAACCGACCCAGCTCCGGCGCTCCGACGAACTCGATGTGCCGATTGTCGAGCACGTTCTGGACGGTCAGCGTCAGGGTGGCGGCGGGCCACCACGGCACGGACAGGCCCGCCGCGACGTCCACGAGCGCGTAGGCTCCCACGTATCCGTCGTACTCGCCGTTCTTGACGGGGAAGCTCCGGACATAGCGCCCGCGGACGCCCGCGGTGATGCCGAGCGCCTGGTTTGCGTACTCGACGCGCAGCGAGGCGCGGTCTCGCGGTGCGTTGAGGTACACCACCCCGAGAACCTTGACGTTCGGGATCGTATCGGCGTTCACCCACGAGTACGTGGCGCCCAGTTTCAGCGAGCGGGAGACCGCGACGTCGAGTCCGAGATCCGCTCCCCAGAGCGTGTAGGCGCCGCCACGCGGACTCACCGCGAGCAGGTCCGTCGGGT
>CAYWNR010000072.1:0-11096 GCA_964459705.1 uncultured Gemmatimonadaceae bacterium
CGCACGGTCCACGCCTCGGCCATGAGTGCGCGCGACCCGGCCAGGCAGGACCCCACCGGGCAGCCGAGTCCCTTGCTGAAGCTGACCATGACCGTCGTACCCAGCTCACCAAGCGCGCGCGGGGCACACTCGAGCGCGGCCGCGGCATTCCACAACCGCGCCCCGTCCACGTGGAGCGGGAGCTGGTGCCGCTGAGCCACGTCACGAATCGCCCGCATGGTCGCGAGCGGCATGACGGTGCCGCCGGCAACGTTGTGCGTGTTCTCGATGACGATCCCGCCGGTGCGCGGCGTGAACGCCGACGGCGCGCGAATGGCCGCTTCGACCAGATCGGCGCTCAGGGTCCCGTCCGGGGTCGCGACGGCCCGCGGCTGCACACCCCACAACGCCGCCAACGCACCCATCTCGTAGTGAATGTGGTGCCCATTGGCTTCGACGATGACCTCGAAGCCTGGACGTACCTGAATGCCAATCGCGGTTTCATTCGCCTGCGTGCCGGACGGGAAGAAGAGCGCCGCTTCCTGCCCCAGCACCTCGGCGACTCGCTCTTCGAGGCGTCGCGTGGTGGGGTCGCCATCCAGCACATCGTCGCCCACTTCCGCCTCGGCCATCGCCCGCCGCATGCCGGCCGACGGCCGCGTGACCGTGTCGCTGCGCAGGTCGATCGGAGCGTTCATCGGAGTATCGCCCGCTGTTCCCGCTGCCGCCGCGCCAGATCGTACGTCTCGGCCACCTCCCCGCCCGCGAGAAAGATCACGGCCGACGCGTACACCCACAGCACGAAGAGCAGCAGCGCAATCACATTCGAATTGGAGATCAGGCGGTCGAAGGTCGCAAATTCGGCCAGGTAGATGCCGTACAGGCGCTTCGCGACCTCGAACCCGAGCGAGGCAAACAACGCCGCCATGAGGGCCGTATCCCATCGTGGTCGCCGGCTGGGGGCAACGGAGTAGATCACGAAGAAGAGCACCGTGACCGCAACGTACGCGACCAGGCCGGCAGCGAACCGTCCGGTCCACGGGGCCCGCAGCACCAGAATCGTCATCACCATGTTCGCGCTCACGAGCACGGCCGCCGCGATGCCCAGTCCCAGGTCCACGGCTACCCCCGTGAGCCACTTCCGCGTCTCCTCCGTGTCGAACACTTCGTTGAGAGCGACCCGGACGGACGCAAAGAGGCGCCAGGAGAACCACGCGAAGAACGTGACGCCGTAAATCGTCAGGCGAGCCCGGCTCTCAACCACCTGGACGAGACCTCGCTGCACGGCGGAAAGCGGCGTTTCGAAGCCACCCGTGTTCGGGAGGAACGTCCCGGTCACCGCGCGCAAGATGTCGCGTGGGTCTTCGGCGCCACCCACGACGTAGCCGAGTACCGAGAGGGCAACGAGGAAGAGTGGGAGGAGCCAGAGGAGGGCGTCAAACGTCAGCCCGCTGGCGAGGAACGGGATGTTATCCTCGTAGCCAGCGAGGAACACCCGCCGGACGAACCCCAGCGGGGAGAAGGCCCAACCGCGCAGGCGATGGGCGGGCCCAGAGTCGGGCACGTGCTACTCGTCGACCTCCGCGTCCGCTTCGTCGACCTCCGCGTCCGCTGTCGAGCGGCGCTGGCTCCGCGCGTCGGCGAGACGGCGCTCGAGCTCGTCGCGGGCCGTGCGCACCGCCGCCTTGCCGGCGTCGAGCGTGTCGCGGGCCTCACCACGCCGATCGTCGATCGAGCGCCTGGCACTCTGGAGGCTCGCCTCCACGTGCGCCTTGGTCTTTGCGTAGCCGGTCTCTACCACGTCCTGCAGGTCGTCGAGCTTGTCCTCGGCCGCCTCCCGCAGACGCTGCGCCCGCCCCCGCAGGTGCGCCCGCGTCTCCTCCCCGCTGTGCGGCGCCAGCAAGAGCGCGGCGACCGCGCCCACCAGCGCCCCAGCGAGAAAGGCACCCACGCCCCCTCCCGACCGCTCCACTACAACCACTGGTTGGTCGTCGTACCCTCGAGCCATGTGCTCCTCCTCTATCCCTTCGTCCGAGCCGGACGCAGTGTCTCCCACTCGCGGGAATGTACGCCTCGGCCGGAACAGCGTCAAAAGACGAATGTCAGTCCATCATGTGCGGGGGCAACGCCCACCGGCAAGCGCCGAGCGAGCACCGCATAGCCATGCCGATGCGTCAGGTGGGTCAGAAAGGTCTGCTCCGCCCCGACGGCGGCGGCCACTGCCACCGCCTCCGGAATCGAGAGATGCGTGGGATGGGGTTGGTCGAACAGGGCGTTGAGCACGAGCACGCGCACACCGCGCAGGTGCTCGACCACGTCGAGGGGTACCGCCTTGGCATCGGTGACGTACCCGACGTCTCCCACCCGGTACCCGAACACGGTGACATCCCCATGGGGCACCGGAAGCGGCACGACCCGCATTCCGGCGACGTCCACAGGCTCGAAAGAGGTCAGCGGGGTGGGGCGCAACCGAGGCTTGGACGACCCTGGCGGCGGCTGGATGCGATCGTCGAAGATGTACGGGAATCGGCGCGTCAGTTGCAGCAGTGTCTCGCCCGACCCATACACCGGCACGTCGGCCTTGCGTCGCGCCGAGAGTGCCCGGAGATCGTCGATGCCGTGCGTGTGGTCGGCGTGCTCGTGCGTATAGAGCACGGCATCGATGTCCCCCACACCCGCCACCAACAGCTGCAGGCGGACCTCCGGCGGCGTGTCGATCAGCAGCCGCCGGCCGTCGTCACTCTCGATGAGCGCCGCCACCCGCGTGCGCTTGTCCCGCGGATCGTCGGACGTGCAGACCTCGCAGCGGCAGCCCACCACGGGAACGCCGAACGATGTCCCCGAGCCGAGAATGACCAGCCGCACCTACACCACCTCCACCTTGAGGAGGTTGGTCGTCCCCGGCACCTCGAACGGAACGCCCGCCGTGACGACGATCAGATCGCCGGTCCGGGCGTATCCGCGATCGAGGAGCGTTTCCCGGGCCATGCCCACCATGGTGCCGTAGTCCGGCACACGCGTGGCGAGCTCGGGCACGACACCCCACACGAGGGCCAGATGGCGGCAGGTGGCGGCGTCCGTGGAGAGGCCGAGAATCGGCGTCGACGGCCTGAGGGCCGAGATCTTCCGCGCCGTGAAGCCGCTCTTGGTGAACGAGACGATCACCGGTACGCGCAGCATGTCGGCGGCGGAGGCCGTGGCGGCCGCGATGGCGTCTTCCACCGAAACCGGCGCGCCGGATCGTCCATCGCGACGACGGCGAATCGGAGCCTCGTCTTCGTACTTGGTACGCTCGATTTCCCGGATGATGCGCCCCATGGCTTCTACTGCTTCCACGGGGTAGCGGCCCACGGCGGTTTCCGCCGACAGCATGACCGCATCCGTGCCATCGAGAATGGCGTTGGCCACGTCCGAGGCCTCAGCCCTGGTCGGGCGGGGATTCTCGATCATGGACTCGAGCATTTGCGTGGCCGTGATCACGGGACGTCCCACGATGTTGGCGAGGTGGATGAGCCGCTTTTGGGCCAGAGGCACCTCTTCGTACGGCAACTCGACGCCCAGATCCCCGCGCGCCACCATGATGGCATCCGCGGCCGCAATGATCTCCTTGGCCTGCATCAGCGCCGTCGAGCGCTCGATCTTGGCAACCAGGCGGACCCCTTCCGGAACGAGGCTCCGCACCTCTCCCACGTCCTCGGCCGTGCTGACGAACGAGATCCCGATATAGTCGGCGCCGTGCTGGACCGCGAGCACGACGTCTTCCCGGTCCTTCGCGGTGACGGCCGACGCGCTGACACGCACGCCCGGCAGGTTGAGACCCTTCTTCCCCTTGAGCAGCCCCCCGTGCACGACGCGTCCCCATACGCGGTCGCCCGCGAGGTCGACCACCTCCACCACGAGCAGGCCATCGTCGAGCAGGATTCGCGCGCCCGGGGTCACGTCGCGCGCCAGGGCCGCGTACGTCGTGGGGATCTCGTCCCCCGAGGCGCTCTCCTCCGGCGCGAATACGACGGTTGCCCCATTGGTCAACGTGCGTGGCTCGGGGAGGTCGCCGACCCGGATGCGCGGGCCCTGCAAATCCACCAGGAGCGCAATGTGACGGCCCTGGGCCGTCGCGACCTGGCGCACCCGGTCCATCCACTGGGCCCGTTGCTCGGGTGTGCCATGGGAGCTGTTGACCCGAATGACGTCCACACCGAGCTCGAACAGCCGGCGCAACACATCGGGATCGTCGGACGCCGGACCGATGGTCGCGACGATCTTCGTGCGGTGGAACCCAGGGATCGGTGGGCGCGCGAGGTGCTTGGTGTGTGGCGTCATCGTGGGAGGGGCTCTCGGCCGGCTTCCATTCGTGGTCCTTCCCGCATGAGGAAACGTGGATGCCCGCTTTCCACACCCGTGGGGATATGTCGATAGCTCGCACAACCGCCGCCCCGTCGGGGCCCGCTGGCGTGCGCATATGTGGATGGGAATGTGAACCGCATGTCGACAATCGTGCCCGGTCAGGACACCGACGCCACGGTGGACCCGAATCGGCGAGCGACGTACTCCTCGAGAATCTCGATGAACTCGCGCACGATGCCTTCCCCTCGCAGGGTGCGGAAGAGCGCGCCATCGACAAAGACCGGCGCCTTTGGCTCCTCGGAGGTGCCGGGAAGAGAGATACCAATATCCGCGTGTTTGGACTCCCCCGGCCCGTTCACCACACACCCCATCACCGCCACGGTGAGCGTCTCCACCCCCGCGTATCGCTCGCGCCAGATCGGCATCTGGCGTTGCAGGTGGCCTTGGATCTCCTCTGCCATTTCCTGGAAGAACGAACTGGTCGTACGACCGCATCCGGGGCAGGCCGTCACCTGAGCGGTGAAGCTCCGCAGGTCGAGCGCCTGGAGGATCTGCTGCGCCACACGCACCTCTTCGGTGCGGTCCCCGCCCGGCCGCGGCGTGAGCGAGACGCGGATCGTATCCCCGACACCCTCCGTGAGGAGGATGGCCAGGCCCGCGCTGCTGGCGATGATCCCCTTCGCCCCCATCCCCGCCTCCGTCAGGCCGAGATGCAGCGGGTAGTCGGAGCGGGGCGCGAGGAGACGGTACACGTCCACTAGATCGATCACGCGTGAGATCTTGGCCGAAAGGATGATATGATCGTGCGGCAGGCCGACCGCTTCGGCCAGTTCCGCCGAGCGAAGGGCGCTCTCGACCATCGCGTCCAGCATGACCGCGCGCGCGTCCCGCGGTTCCGCGAGCGTCGCGTTGGCATCCATCAACTCCGTGAGGAGCTGGCGGTCGAGCGATCCCCAGTTCACGCCGATCCGAATCGGCTTGTCGTTGGCAATGGCCACGTCCACGATGGTGCGGAAATGTTCGTCGCGTCGTTTGGCGCCGACGTTGCCCGGGTTGATTCGGTACTTGGCAAGCGCGGTCGCGCACTCAGGGTGCTGCGTGAGCAGCAGATGACCGTTGTAGTGGAAGTCGCCGATGATGGGGACGGCAACGCCGGCATCGTTCAGCCGGCGCACGATCTCGGGGACGGCCCGCGCGGCCGCGTCGTTGTTGACCGTCACCCGCACGAACTCGCTCCCCGCGTCCGCAAGGGCGCGCGTCTGCTCGACCGTAC
The DNA here is from genome assembly GCA_964459705.1 of uncultured Gemmatimonadaceae bacterium. Taxonomy (GTDB): domain Bacteria; phylum Gemmatimonadota; class Gemmatimonadetes; order Gemmatimonadales; family GWC2-71-9; genus JAOTWJ01. The sequence continues at coordinate 5,597 of CAYWNR010000072.1, forward strand.
GCGCGACGTCGGCCGTATCGGTATTCGTCATCGACTGCACGACGATGGGATGCGCCGAGCCGACGGGGACGCCGCCGACAAACGCGGTTACGGTTTTGCGACGGGACATATCGAACGAATATAAGGAGGGGGACCGGCTAGTCGTGAAACGTGCAACGAGAAACGACGGGCTCCAGGAGCGGTCGTTTCACGTTTCACGTTTCACGTTTCACGCCGCTTAGCAGGGATGCTCCCAGTCCACCGGATACTCCCCGCCGCAGTCCGCGCACCCGAGCTGGGTGATCCCGTCGGCGAGATCGGTGCGCGCGCGGCACTGGGGACACACCGCATAGGTCGGCGGGAACGGCCCCCGACCGGACCGACTCAACCGGGGCTCATCCGGCGCGCGCACCACGACGCTCCACGCGTGGGGCGTGTCATCCCGAAACTCGAGCAGCGTCCGATCCATCGCGACGCTCTTCCGGTTGACATCCAGAAAGACCATGGTTGGCTTGTTGTCGTTCACGACGGCATACCATGCGCCGCGGCGCAGGCCGTGTGCACCGGTCTTCCGAACGCGCGCCCATTGCCTCGGCATGCTGCCTCCGCTCCGTTAGCGGCTGAATCCGGCCGCGACTCCCAGCGGGATCACGACGTAGAGGACGATGTCGCGAATGAGGTAGTACGCGACGACCACCGCCACGAGCGTCCACCCCCGCCGCCGGAATAACCCGCGCCAGCCGAGCGTGCGGCGCTCCGTGCGGAGCGTTTTGAGGACACGGATCAAGCGAGGCATGGCGGGCCGGGTATCGGTGGAGCACAAGTTACGGTCTGGGTGGCTGGATGGCGATACCTCACCCCCCGTACCCCCTCTACTACGTGGAGAGGGGGAATTTGCCACAATACAGAGAGGGGGGGCTGCCGCCGCGCCAAGCGCGATAGCAGAAGGGGCGGCCATTCACCGCCCCCTGCCCTCACCGCCCTCGCTGCCCACCGGTCACCCGCATTCGCTATACCCGCACACGTGACACTTCACGCAGCCCTCGGCGTACTCGAGTTGCGAGCCGCAGTCGGGGCACGCGCCGATGTGCTGGTCCGCGTCGTGGGCGAAGAGCTCCGGCTGCTGGCCGCTCGCTTCCACCGGCCGGGGCCGCGCGGCGACGACCGGTTCCTGTGGGGGAGCGTCGGCATCCAGCAGGTCCTGCTGAACGCCCTGCTTCTCGTGCAGCCAGCGCTCGATGGCGATACCAATGGCATCCGGCACCGAGAGGACCTTGTTCGGTCCGAGCCCGGTGACACGGTCCGACGAAATGCCGCGCAACTGTCGGTGGATTTCCGCGATCGGGATGCCGGAGCGAAGCCCCAGCGAGATCAGCCGTCCGATGGCCTCGACGTCCGCCATCAGCGCCCCGCCCGCCTTGCCCAGCGACATGAAGATCTCGAACGGCTGGGCGCGGTCGTCCTCGGTGATCGTCACGTACATCGTGCCCAACGGCGTTTCGACGCGGCGCGTGGTGCCCCGCAGCAGCTCCGGGCGAGACCGCTTCTGCCGGCGCTGGAGGTTCTCCGACTCCACCTCGTGCAGCTTCTTCCGCGTTCGCCCCAGCTCGGCCTCCAACTCGGCGATCGTGGCCTTGAGGTCGGCCCCTTCTTCTCTGCCCCGCTGCCCCTCTGCCCCGCTCTGCTGCGTGACCTTCTTCGCGGTGCTTCCCGTCGAGAGCACCTGCATCTCGCGCGAGCCGTCCCGGTACACCGTGACGCCCTTGCACTTCAGCTCGTACGCCAACTCGTAGATCCGGCGGACGTCGTCCTCGGTGGCCGCCGTCGGAAAGTTGCAGGTCTTGGATATGGCGCTGTCGGTGAACTCCTGGAACGCGGCCTGCATCCGGATGTGCCATTCCGGCGTCACGTCGTGGGCCGTCACGAACACGCGCTGCCACTGCGCGGGCACTTCGTCGAAGTGGATGTGGCCGTTCTCGGCAATGCGCTGCATCAGGTCGTCCGAGTACCAGCCTTCCTTCTTGGCGATGGCCACGAAATCCGCGTTCACATCCGGCATCAGGACGCCGGCCTGGTTCCGCATGAACGCGACCGCGAACAGCGGCTCGATACCGGACGCGCACCCACTGATGATGGAAATCGTTCCGGTTGGTGCTACGGTAGTGAGGTTGCAATTGCGCAGGCGGCGCATGGGGCGGATCCGCTCGCCCGCGGCGTCGCGCGCGGCGGTGGTATCGGGGCCCCAGATGCTGTCCGGCCACGCTGGGAACACCCCACGCTGCTCGGCCAGCCGCTCGCTCTCGACTTTCGCCTCTTGATCGAGGAACTGCATGAGCCGGCGACCGAGTTCCACGGCCTGCGTCGAGTTGTACGGGATCCCGAGCCGCACGAGCAGGTCCGCCCACCCCATCACGCCGAGCCCGATGCGGCGGATCCGCTGTGCCAGCTCGGTGATCTCGGGCAGTGGGTACTTGTTTGCGTCGATGACGTTATCGAGGAAATGCGTGCAGAGGTGCGCGGCGCGGCGCAGACCCTCCCAATCCACATCCCCGTTCTTGACGAACAGGCCGACGTTGATGGAGCCCAGGTTGCAGACGTCGTAGGCCAGGAGCGGCTGTTCGCCGCAGGGATTCGTGGCCTCGTATGTGCCAAGCCGCGGCACCGGGTTGTAATGGTTGGCCTGGTCCACGAAGAAGACGCCCGGCTCGCCGGTCTTCCAGGCACCGCGAATGATCGTGTTGAACACCTCGCGGGCGTCCAATTGTCCCACCACGGCTCCGGTGCGGGGGTGAATGAGATCGTACGCCGTTCCGGCGTGGACGGCTTCCATGAACGCGTCGGTAACCGCCACCGAGATATTGAAATTCGTGATCTTGCTGATGTCGTCCTTACACGTCACGAATTCGCGGATGTCCGGGTGATCGACCCGCAGGATGCCCATGTTCGCGCCGCGCCGCGTGCCCCCCTGCTTGACCACGTCGGTCGACGCGTCGTACAGCGACATGAAGGAGACGGGCCCGGACGCCACGCCCATGGTCGAGCGGACCACGTCGTTCTTGGGCCGCAGCCGCGAGAACGAAAAACCGGTGCCGCCGCCCGACTGGTGGACCAGCGCCATGTTGCGCAACGTGTCGTAGATGCCGTTTTGGCCGTTCGAGAGGGCATCCTCCACCGGGAGCACGAAGCAGGCCGACAACTGGCCGAGCGGCCGGCCGGCGTTCATCAGGGTTGGACTGTTTGGCATCCAGACCCGGGTGGCCATCAACTCGTAGAACGTTTCCGCCAGGGCCTCGACCGCCTTGGGACTCGCGCCGTACCGGCCGTCCGGTTCCGCAATCGTCCGTGCCACTCGCCAAAACAGGTCTTCCGGCGCCTCAGCCGGCTTCCCGTGGTCGTCTTTGACCAGGTAGCGACGCTTCAGGACGGTGATGGCGTTGTCACTGAGGTCGAGTGGAACCCGCTTGGCGAAATCGGCGGCAATGCCCATGGTGGCCCTTTCCCCCCCAAGACCCGATGTGACTACACGGATTGTCGCGAAAGGCAATCGTGAGACAGCGGCTGCGGACCTGCGCGGTGCTCGCGGAGTCGCGAGGCGCGGAGGGTCAAAGTAGACCCCGCCGGATGGCGACGCAAGACAACGCCAAACCCCGCATGCAATCTATGCTGTCGTGAATTCACATCACAAACCTTCCTCACCTTCTTCCCTCTCCGCGAGGGTGGAGCGGAAGCCTCACCCCCGTCCCCTCTCCACCACGTGGAGAGGGGGGCGACGCTCACGCGGCCGCCGGGCCGTGGCGCGGCACCTCGCCGGCTCGATGGCGCCGGGCTTGCGCCACGTAATGCTCCCACGTCTCGCGCGCTCGCGCCGCGAGCGCGTCGTCCACCGGCCGGACGATTCTCGCCGGCACGCCAAGCACCAGCATCCCGGCGGGAACACGCATCCCTTCCGGCAGCACGGCCCCGGCGCCCACCACGGCTCCGGCCTCCACATGCACCCGGTTCAACAGCACCGCACCCATTCCAATAAGGGCGCCCTCCTCCACGGTGCAGCCGTGCAGAATGACCCGATGCCCCACGCCGACCCGGTTCCCGATCGTGCAGGGCACGCCCTCGTCGACGTGCACCATGGTGAGGTCTTGGATGTTCGTCTCGTCGCCGATCACGATCGGCGCCATGTCACCGCGCACCACGCAGTTGTACCAGATGGAGGCCTCCCGGCCCAGCGTGACGTCCCCCACCACCACCGCGCCGGGCGCGATGAACGCGCTGGGGTGAATCACCGCCTGACCTGAGGCGCGAACCGGAACTGGAAGAACGACGCCACCGCTTGCCCGTCCTTGGTGGCCGGCGCGTAGCGCGCGTTGCGCGCGTGCTGGACGGCGATCCGCAGGAAGTTGAGATCGTCGCCCTCCCGCCGGATCGGGAATGCCTCCTCGGCGTGCCCGTCCGTCCCGACATGGACCAGTACGAACACCGGCCGGGACGACCGCACCTGCGCGGCATCGACCGGAATGAAGGGCGTTCCCACCAGTCTCGGCGCCTGGTCCCAGCAGACGTTGTCGAGATTGTAGCTCTGCTCCCGCGGGTTCGCGCACTGGCCCGCCGGAGCCGACGGAGCCGGCGTGACGGGCGGCGGCTCGGCCCGGCGCGTGACCGGCGGCGGTGCCGCGGCCCGCGTCATGGCCACGGCGTACGCCGCGGTGTCGGCCTTGGGAACCTGCACGGACAGATCGAAGTCCTGATAGTTCGAGGCCCGGATCCGAACCTTGTGCGTCCCGATATCGAGCCCGAGCACGGTGTCCGCGTATCCCTGCGGGTCCGCGTCGACGAACAGCCGCGCCCCCTTCGGGACGCCGGTGAAGACCACACCACCGCTGTCCGGCAGTGCGCGGAGCCGGTCTTCCTCCGCCCGCCGGGCCGAGTCGCGCGCCGCGAGCAAGGCCTGGTCCACAGGCGGACGGGTGATCAGCCCCATGTGCAGCTCGAGCGGCACGGACTCGACCACGGGAGCGGCGTTCGGACGCAGGAGCTTCGTGTACACCAGATACCCACCCGCGCCACCGGCCCCAACGGCGAAGAGCACGGCGGCCGCGACGAGGGCACCTGCCCCGCGCTTCCGCTGCGCGCGTCGTGGCGGCCGCACCGCCGGTCGGCGTGGGAGTGGCGTCGCGGGAGTGGTCGGCGCGACGCCGGAGGGCGGTGGTGGTGGCGGCGTCGATGACCGCGGCGCCGTCGGGATCGGCGGTGGCGGAACCAGCGGAGCCGCCGAGGGCCGACTGGTCTGCGCGACCTGGGCGGCTTCCTCCCGCGTCAGCGAGAGTGTCTGCGCGGCGCCGGGATCCATCTCCAGCAACGTCACCGACGGCCGCCCACCCTCGAAGTCGCGGACCAGATCTTCGGCGCTCTGGTACCGCTCTTCGGGCTTCTTTTCGAGCATACGCCGGATGACGGTGAACAACCGACGCGCCTCGGCCGTCTCCAGTGGCGGTTCCGGGACCGCTTCCATGATGTGCTTGTAGCC
>CAYWNR010000073.1:0-11077 GCA_964459705.1 uncultured Gemmatimonadaceae bacterium
AGGGCGCCCGTCAAGGGCACCACGCCCACGAGTCCCACGTCCACCGCCTCCTCATCGAGCAGGATGCCCGCGATCTCGGCGATCCCGGCATCGTCCATCATCGGCGTCACGTCCAGGGGATGCTGGACATCCACGACCTGCTCCAGGCGATGGCGCGCCAAGACGTCACGCAGCCGCCCCTCCGTCTCGGACGACAGCGACGCCAATCGCAACCCGCGGAGACCGTCGCCGATCGCGACACACTCGAAACCGGCGTTCGTCACGGCGCCCACGCGATCGCCCCGCACCGGGCGGTTGACCAACAAACAGGTCGAGCGCAGCAGATCGTCGAACTCGTCGAGCGTATCCGCCACCAGCACGCCCGCGCGTTCCGCCAACTCGCGCGTGACCGCGTAGTCCCCCGCGATGGCGGCCGTGTGTGAGATCCCCGCCTTGCGGCCCTCCACCGTGCGAGCGCCGCGGTACAACACCACGACCCGGCCCGACCGCACGATCTCCGCGGCCGCCGCCAGCCAGCGGGCGCCGTCTCCCGGGCGGAATCCCTCGACGTAGCACGCGAAGACCCGCACGTCGGCATCGTCACGGAGATACGTCATGTAGTCGCCGACGGTGAGGTCGGTCTGGTTCCCCACGGACACCAAGTAGCGCGGGGTTGCCCCCGCGAGCTTGCTCCATCGCGCGACGGCAAACGCGCCGCTCTGCGCAATCAACGCCACGGGCGCCACCGCGTCGGTGCGGAGACCGAGTTTGTACTCGGGAATGAACGTGGTGTCGTACCGGCCCGGGACCGAGCGAATCCCGAGGCAGTTGCCGCCGTTCACCACCGGCCCTTCCCAGGGCGTGGTCCGCGAAGCCGCCAACCGCTCCCGGATTCGCGCTTCGAGTGTCCTCGACCCGGTCCGCTCTCCGAGTCCGCCGGGAATCACGATGATGCTCTCGGCGCGGTGACCCGCGACGATCTCGTCGATCAAATCCGGGATCTGCGGAGCGCCCACCGCCAGGACGCACAGATCCACCGGTCCCGGGAGATCGGCGAGCGTCGCGTAGCAGGAGACGCCGTCGATGCGGTCCGTCGCGGGCTTGACGACCGCCAGACGATCGCGGGGGAATCCCTCGCGGAGCATGTTCCGGAGGATGGTCCGTCCGGCGTTCATGCCGTCGGACACGCCGACGACGGCCGCCGACTGGGGGTGCAGCAGGCGCGCGAGCTTCCGCAGGGGACGCGGCGGTGCCGCGAGCGGCGGAGCCTGCTGCAGCCGGACCAGCACATCGAGCGCGACGGGTTCTCCCTGCACGAACGTTACGGGGTTCATCTCCAACTCGGCCACCGTCGCGCCGGTGTCCGACTGGCCGAAGCGCAGCAACCGCTCGACCAGCCCCGCGAGGGTATCGACATCCGTGACGCTCCGTCCATCGCGACCGAGCCCGGCCGCGACGCGCGAGACCGGAAGCGTCGTCACGCGATCGATGATCGTGCGGCGGGTGTCCCACGACGCGAACACCGCGAGGTCCCGTCCGGACCGAAGACTGCGGGCGAGCAGCTCCGAGTGCACGCCGCCGGGCCCGATGGCCACGACCGGACCGAAATCGCCGGTCTGGCGAAGCGCGACGAGCAACTCGCCACCGAAGGCGAGCGAATGGGGTACCAGCTCGCTGATCAGGAAGCCGTCGACGGGAAGGCCCGCGAGCCGCTCGGCCATGGTCTCGACAACTGCGCCGATGGCCGCAGGATCATTGGGGACGACCGTGACACCGCCGAGATCCGACTTGTGAGGGATGGCGCGGCAGGCCACTTTGACGACGACCTCGTGGCCGAGATGCGAGAGGTCGGCGGCCATTGCCTCCGGCGCATCCGCGACGTGCACGCCCCTCGGCGTGCGGACACCGAGCGCACCGAGCAGCGCGTAGCCTTCGGACTCGAGCATGGTCTCATGCCCGGCGGCGACGGCACGCCCCACGATCGCGGTGGCGGTGTCGGCTTCGCTCATGGCGCTCCCGGCTGGGCCGTGGACAGAGGGGGACTCGATGGTGACGTCCCGTCCCTTGTTAAACTGCCCGGGAGCCCGTAAGCGGCGTCTAAAGGGTTGATTAAAGGGCGCTTAACTCAAGCACCGCATATATTTCGCCTCCTCGACACCCATCCACCCATGGACGATTCCCAGCCTCAGCCCACGGACGAGATCCGAGCGACGCTCGAAACCGGCACTCGCCGGCACGTACGCCGTCGAGCGCCCGCTTGGGGAGGGCGGGATGGCGTTGGTGTACCTGGGGACGGACGTCAAGCACACCCGCCGGGTCGCCATCAAGGTGTTGAAGCCGGAGCTGGCCGCGTCGCTGGGCAGTGAGCGATTCCTGCGGAACGTGCTGAGGAAGGGGCCTCGGCCGTGACCGGGGCCCTTCGCCTGTCCGATCACGTGACATGCGCGCCGTTCAACGGGTATGTGGAGATACAACCCGTGCGTCGAGGCGCGGATGTCACATTGGTCGCACCACACCATGCCCTTCCTTGCGCTCGTCTTGTTCGCGGGATGTAGCAGCGCCGTCGATGGCACCTGTTCCTGCACCGAAGAGTTCCGCTACTTCACCGTGAAAGTGCTCGACGACGCGTCGCAACCCGCTCAACACGTCGCGTTCACGCGCACGAATCTCCGAACGGGCAAAACGCTGGAACCGGGGTGGATCGGGCTCCTCGTGTCGGGAACCTATCTCGTGGCGGACGATGGTCAGGTCAAGGAGTTCTCGACGAACGGCGACACGCTGCGCGTGACGGGGACGCAGGGGGGCGCCATCTTCACGGCGGACTTCGTCTTCGCGGCGGACGCGTGCGGGTGTCACCTTCAGCGCGTCGCCGGGCCCGACACCGTCATCATCGGCGAGCCGCCGCCCGCGCGCTAGCGCAGCGCCTCGCGGGTACGCCTGGGGACGTTCTCCACCAGCGCCGTGGCCTGGCCCGCCTGCTCCACGCGTGGTCGGCGAGTTCACTCGCGGATACGTCGCGGTGACAACTCCCTGCTCGCGGACTTGTGCGGAGCGTTCCTAGTGCCCGAGGCGCGACGCCGAGTTCTTGTGCGCGTCGGCGAGCGCCGTGAGGAACGTTGCCGCCCACTCGCTCAGGGTGTGGGCGTGCACCACCGCCCGCATCGCGCGCATCCGGCGTCGCTGTTCTCTGGGTGACATGGTGAGCGCGCGCCCGATGGCCGTGGCCGTCCCGTTCACATCGTGGGGATTCACGAGGAGGGCCGTCTTGAACTCGGAGGCGGCCCCGGCGAACTCACTCAACACCAGGACCCCGGTGTCTTCCTGGCGGCAGGCGACGAATTCCTTCGCCACCAGGTTCATCCCATCGGCGAGGGGCGTCACCAGCATCACGTCCGCAAGCTCGTACATCGCAACGAGCTCTTCGAACGGGAGGTGGCGTCGAACATAGTCCACGGGCTGCGTGCCCACGTCGCCGTACTCCCCATTCAGGCGACCGATGAGCGCGTCGACGTGCTGTTGGAGTCGGCGATATTCGCCAACGCGCTCTCGGCTGGGGACGGCAACCTGCACGAGCACCGTGCGGGACGCGGTCTCCGGATCCCGCCGGAACAGCTCTTCGTACGCCTTCAGACGCAGGTCGATCCCTTTGGTGTAGTCCAGGCGATCGACCCCCAGCAAGACACGACGGCCTCGGGCCACCCGGCGGCGGAGCTCGTCCGCGCGGCGCCGGACCGCAGGCGTGGACGCCGCCGTTTCGAACCGTTCGACATCCACGGAAATTGGGAACGCGTCGGCAATTGCCACCCGCCCGCCGGTTCGCAGGGTGTTCCCGTGGACGGTAGCGCCGCCGTACCGGCGGGAAAGCCGAGCGAAATTGCGCGCCGCGACCGGCGTCTGAAATCCGATGACGTCGGCCCCGAGCATGCCCTCGATGATCTCCTGCCGCCACGGCAGCCGCATGAAGAGGTCTTCCGGGGGGAACGGGATATGGAGGAAGAACCCGATGCGGAGGTCCGGCCGCGCGAGCCGGAGCAGCGCGGGCACGAGCAGGAGATGGTAATCCTGCACCCAAACCACGGCGCCCTTCTCGGCCACGCTCGCCGCGGCGCTGGCAAAGCGCTCGTTCACCACACGGTATGCCGCCCACCACGGCCGGTGGTATTCGGGTTGACGAATGGCGCCGTGAAACAGCGGCCACAGGCTCCCGTTGGCGAACCCTTCGTAGTAGGTCGCGATTTCCTGACGGGAGAGCGGAACCGTCACCATGGCGATCCCGTCATGCCGTGCCGGCGCCATCGGCCGACCCGCGGTCCCGCTCCAGCCCACCCACGCGCCACCCGACTGTTTCACGATGGGCGTCAGCGCGCCCGCCAATCCCCCCGGGGCGGTCACCCATCGCGTGCGGCTGCGCTCGCGTACCCGACGGATCGGCAGGGTGTTGGCCATGATGACGAACGGCCAGCGGCGGCGGCGGGAATCCGCGGCGCCGGCGGATGCGGCTCGACCGGCGGCGTCCATACTGTCAAGCTACTGCCTGGAGTCGACACCAGTAAGCCGCACTCCTCATGCGCAGAGCTATATGCGCAGCGCTATATTGATTCACGTGAGTCGCCATCCCGCATCCACCAGCCTGGCGCCACCCTCGCTGACCGTTGACGACGCGCTGCTGCTGGACGTCGACGGCACACTTCTCGAGATCGCGCCGACGCCCGCCGCCGTCCTCGTCCCGCCGGCCCTGCGGGACCTGCTCGTGGCGTTGCCCCCCGCGCTCGGCGGCGCACTCGCCCTGGTGAGCGGCCGGGCAATCGCCAGCATCGACGCCGTGTTCGCGCCACTGCGTCTCTCCGTGGTTGGACAGCACGGACTCGAGTGGCGATGGGACAATGGACCAATCGAGCACGCCGACGCCGCTCCCATTCCCAGCACCGTCGCCGACGAGATCACCGCCTTCGCCAAGGCCAACGCCGGCGTGCTCCTCGAGAAGAAGGGCGGCGCGCTGGCGCTGCATTTCCGAGCGCGGCCCGAGCTCACGGCGGCGGCGGGGTCTTTGCTGCGCTCATGCGCTGACCGATCACCGGGCCTGGAGGTGCTCGCCGGGAAAATGGTGGCGGAGCTGCGGCCCACCGGCGTTCACAAGGGGACCGGCATTCGACAGCTGCGCGCGCGACCGCCCTTTGCCGGCCGACGTCCGGTGTTCGTGGGGGACGACGTCACCGACGAAGACGGCTTCGACGCGGTGACGGCCGTGGGGGGACATGGTGTTCTGGTCGGCCCTGGTCGCTCGACGGGCGCGCGCTATCGCCTGCCGAGCGTCCGCGCCGTGCACGCCTGGCTGCGCGACAGCCTGGCGGCGCTGCCTCCACCGCGAGCAATCACGTGACGAATCTCGACCTGGCCGTCATTGGCAGCTGCGCCGTTGGGGCCCGAGACCATTTGCACGCGTGTTGGGATCATGCGTTCTGAAGAGCCATTAGCCGGTTGCCGGGCCCTTTCGCAAGCGCTTGGCTGGGACTGGATCGATGGACTGGACCACGACCACCAACTGACGGGAAACGGTTGGCGGCCGTCGGAGAACGGCTAACGGCCAACACCCGGCGGCACCGGGTAACGGCTAACGGTTCGTCCGCCCCATCGTCCGCCAGAGCACGTCCCACAGCGGCGAGCTGACACCAAAATTCCGCGTTGAGTCGTAGTAGTGGTGCCGGAAATGGCGTTTCTTCTGGTACCGGCCGAGGGTCGTCTTGCCGGCGCTGTGGTGCGTGAAGTAGTGCGTGGTGTCGTACACGAGGTAGCCTGCCACGAAGCCCGCGAACAGCGCAAAGCCCGCGGCGCCAAACACCCCGTGGAACAGCGTGTAGAAGAGCACCGCCAGGGGAATGCTGACGCTGGGCGGCATGACCAGCCGCCACGAGTCGTTGGGATAATCGTGGTGCACGCCGTGCACGAGGAAGTAGAACTTGTGCCGCCACGTGGGGAGCGCCGCGATCACCGCCTGCCCCGGCGCGAGCGACGCCGTCACGGCGCGGGTCTCATCCTCCACCCACTGCGGCGGATGGAAGACGAACCGGTGAATGACGTACTCGATGAGGCTCCACAAGAGGGCGCCGACCACGAGTTGCAGCACGATGCTCGTAACGCCCTGCCCCGCGCGCGCGGCTAAAACCACCATGACGGTGATCAGTGGCACGTACAGCGCATGGGGCACCGCCGGATGGACGTGGCTCAGCCGCTCGAACAGATCACTCCGGAACATGCGACACGTTTCGTCGTCATTCGACACGTAACGGCGTTGAGTCACGCGAGGCTGGGTCGCGGTCGTCATGAGGCCTCCATATGGGAAACCGCCCTGCGGAGGGCGGCAGCTAAGCCTAAGCGGGGAATGCCACGCGTGCAAGCGGTCCCGCCCCTCACCCCACTCCGGCTCGAGCCTACTTCGAGCGGGACACGGGATTCAGGATCAGCCCATCGTTTCCCGTCACCGTCAGACTCTGAAAGGTGGTTCCCGGGGTGAAGACCCGATAGGCCGCGTTCGTCGTCGCGTTCTCGCCCTCCGTCACTTCGAAGCGGGCGGTCCTCCTGGTGACCGCGATGCCCCGCCTTCAGCCCGTGGGTAACGCTGCGGCTGCGGCTCGATCCAGGAGCCAAACGCCGTTCCGCGCCAGCCTCGCCGGGCATTCCGACGTCCGGATCCCGGCATCCCACGCTCGCGCCACGGCCGGGGCCTTGGCGCTCCCCGTCGCGAGAACGATCACGCCGCGTGCCCGCTCGATCACCGGCGGCGTAATCGTGAGGCGCGTCCGCGGCTCCGCCGGCCCCGTCGCGGGAACGACGAGCCGATGGCGCTCCTCGAGAGTGGAGGCACCTGGAAAGAGCGATGCGGTGTGCCCGTCCACCCCAATCCCGAGCACCACGAGATCGAGCGGCATGGGGAGATCGGCCGCGTAGTCGTCCGCCGCGCGCTCCAGGTCGGCCTGCTCGGCCTTCATGCGGTGTACTCGGGACTCCGGCACTCGGGCCGGCTCGAGTAGCGCTTCCCGCGCCATGCGGTAGTTGCTCGCCGGGTCGTCCGGTGGCACCGCGCGCTCGTCACCAAAGAACACATCAATCCGGTTCCAATCGAGCCTCCCGCCGGTCGCCAGCGCGGCGTAGATGGGCCGGGGCGTGTTCCCTCCGGCCAGGGCGACGCTGGCCGCCCCACGCGCTTCGATGGCGGCCAGCAGCACGCGGGAAATGTGCTCCACCGAGGCCGTGACAAACGCCTCTGGGCGGACGACAACTCGAGTCGGCCCACCAATCCGATCGTCGTTCAGATGACCCTCCACGCGCGCCCGTTCGCCGCGAGCAGCCGTTCTCCCATGAATGCAACCCTCCTGCTCGACGCCGATGCTTCCACCGTGCACGCGTTCCCCGTTCGCCCACCATGCGCGGACGAGCGGCCAGCCCACCATCGCGGCTCCGCGCCAACCAGGGGCCGCGACACGATCCACCAGGGCTTCACTTTACACGCACGGTAATGGAGAATGCGCACACGTACCACCCCTGCACGAGGTCTCCGTGTCTTCGCCTACGTCCCTCGCATCCCACCCACTCGAACTCTCGGGCACCGAACTCCGCGCGGTGATGGACGCGGTCTTGGATCGCGTCGCCACTCACATCGACTCCCTGCCAACGCAGCCGGCGCACAACGTGGAGCGGGCCGAGGACGTTGCCCGATCGCTGGCCGAGCCCATTCCCGAACGCGGGCGACCGCTGTCGGACGTGCTCGGGCTGCTGTTCGACCGCGCGGTGCCGACGAGCTTCAATGCCGCCGGTCCCGGCTACCTGGCCTACATCCCGGGTGGCGGTTTGTTGCACAGCGCGGTCGCCGACTTCATTGCCGATGCCGTCAACCGGTATACCGGCGTGTGGCTGGCGGCGCCCGGCCTGGTCCAGCTGGAAACCAACGTACTCCGCTGGCTAACCCGTTTCGTAGGCTATCCCGACTCGGCGCTCGGCATCCTCACCTCCGGCGGATCCTTCGCGAACTTCTCGGCCATCGTGGCGGCGCGAGCGAGGCACCTCGCGCAGGAGGATCTGCGCAACGGTGTCCTCTACGTCTCGGACCAGGTGCACCACTCCGTCGTCAAGGCGGCGATGCTCGCCGGATTCCCCTCCGGCAGCGTCCGCGAGATTCCCTCGGATGAGGGGTTCCACATCCGGATCCCCGAAGCCGAGGCCGCCATCGCTCGCGACCGCGCGGCCGGCAAGCATCCGTTTCTCGTTGTAGGGAGCGGCGGCACCGTGAACACCGGCGTCGTCGATGACCTCACGGGCCTGGCCGCGGTCGCAAACCGCGAGGGCCTGTGGTTTCACGTGGATGCCGCGTACGGCGGGTTCTTCGCGCTGACCGACCGGGGCCGCCAGGCTCTGACCGGAATCGAGCGCGCCGACTCCATCACACTGGACCCGCACAAGGGGCTGTTCCTGCCCTATGGCACCGGGGCCCTGCTCGTGCGGGACGCTCAAGCCCTGCGACGAGCGCACTCCACCGAGGGTGCCTACCTGCCCGAGATGCGGGACGACGGCGAATTCGTGGACTTCTGTCAGGTGTCGCCCGAGCTGTCGCGCCCGTTCCGGGGCTTGCGGCTGTGGCTCCCGCTGAACCTGGTTGGAGCGGCGGCGTTCCGGGTGGCACTCGACGAGAAGCTCGACCTCGCCCGACTCGCCGCGGATGGCCTGCGGCGCATGCCCGGCGTCGAGATCGTAGCCGAGCCCGAGCTGTCCCTCGTGGCCTTCCGGGTGACGCAACCCGACCTCGACGACGAGGCAACGAACGCGCTGAACCATCGATTGTTGGAAGCGGTCAATCGCCGCCGCCGGGTCTACCTGACCGGGACGACCGTGCGGGGACGCTTTCTGCTGCGCATCTGCGTCCTGTCGTTCCGGACCCACCCGGACCGCATCCAGCAGTGCCTGGCGGACATACGGGAGGCCCTGGCCGACCTCCGCTCCTGACCTCCGGTCGCGGGCGGACGTACGTCACATTGGCACGGTTCGATGCAGTGCATTATTTAAGGTGTCCTCTACGGTGGGAGTCTCTCGAACGAGCGCTGGCTCTCACGCGGCCACGAGCCCCGGCTGCATCGCTGGAGAACATGGCTTTGCCCTGCCCCTGGTCATCTTGCTGATCGCGCTCCTCACGGTCCTATTGACCGCGGAGCTGTCACGCGCGACCGCTGAATATCAGATCGCGATGGCCCACGAGGCGGTTGCCGAAGCCCGCGCCGTGGCGCAGAGTGGACTGCAAACGTATCTGGGAGCGGTTGGCTTCGATGCATGCGATCGACCGGTGCGTCCGGCGGATGGCGACTCGGTGCGGATCAACGTGCCGGGGGGCTATGCAGAGGTCGTCGCCCGCGTGGTCCGCCGACCGGCCGACAGCCTGGCAAACTGGTTGTATGTCGTGCGGTCCGCGGGATACGTCATCTGGCCGAGTGCTGGCGCGACGCCCGTTGCGACGCGTACGGTGGCCCAGTTCGCGGAGTGGCAGTCGGGGTCCCTCGACCTTCCGGCGGCGTTCACGGCCGCGAACGGTCTGAATCGCATCGGCGGCGGAACCGGTCAGTTTCATGGATCCGACGAGCACGCCGTCAGCGCGTGCCAGACGTCTCCGCGGCGCTCGCTCCGGGTGAGCGGCGGCGTGCCAGATCTCGTCGACTACGACCTCACTGGGGATTCGCCTCTGGGATTCGGCTCCGGGAGCAGCATCGTTACCGACGCCCGCATTGACTGGGGGACCACACTGACCCCAGGCCGCATCATGCCGGACTTCACGACTCCCCAACCGGACGACGGCACCTACCCGGTGGTGCTCGTGATGGGCGATGCCACCTTTGGGACGGCGGGGGCCACGACCTTTGGCCGTGGTCTTCTGATCGTCTCCGGGGATCTGACAATTCTCGGGAGCTTCGTACAGTTCTACGGCGTCGTGCTGGTCGGCGGGGAGATTCACTTCGACGCGGCGGACCAGCGGTTCGACGGTCTGGTGGCGTCCGGTCTCAACCGCCAACTGGGCATGTTCGTCCCGGACGGCACCTTCGGCGGCGACTACACGGATATCGACTACAACTCGCAGTACGTGTTCTTGGCCATGCGGGCGTTGGCCGGGTTCGCCCCCGTCGCAAACGCCCACATCGAAGACTGGAAGACCTACTAACCGACGTCCCACCCGCCTCCTGGCACAATCTCCGACCGAGCCGTGCCTGGCGACCGTGGACACGAACGGAGACTCAGGGACCGAAGGCAGTCGAGGCAGAAAGATCGTATGAAGGCGATGCGTGGGTGGTGGGGGATGCGCCGGCGTGCACCACTGCTTTTCAAGGCAACGGTTGTCTTCTTCTCGGTGGTCGTCCTTTCGTGCGAACGGGAAGATGCGGTGCCGCCGACCTATCGCCTCCATGTCCGGATCGAGCCGGCATCGGGCACATTGTACGGTGTCGCCGAGATTCGGAACCCGGCTGGTTCGCGCTTCTCCCTGAGCGGGGACATGGAGATTCGACGCCTGGTGGCCGACGGGGAACCGGTGTCGTTCCGGAGGGTCTTCCTTGACTCCGCATCCAGCTCCACCGAGGTCACCATTCCCTCGGGGATCCCGCGCGGCCTCGTGATCGAGTACGACGGGAGGGTCAGAGACGAATCGTATCCGGACATCATCAACCAGGTGAACATGATTCATGCGGGGTTGGTTGAACTAGCCTCGTATGTCGGCTGGTATCCTCGGCTGAAGAACGCCGCAGCGTTCGATTTCCACCTTGAGGTCGATGTGCCGTCACCATACGTGACGCTCACGAACGGCGTTCTGAAGCAGCAGACGTTACGGAACGGCCGTGCGCTGACGACATGGGAATCCACGGCGCCCTCCGGTGACATCGCGCTCATCGCCACGCCGGGTCTCCGGAAACGTGCGGTCACGCATCATGGCCTCACGCTCGAGGTATATCACGCCGAGCTGCCGGAGGCCTATGTCGATTCGGTGACCGACGAGCTTGTCGAATCGGTCGACCTGCTGACCGGCAGGTTCGGTCCGCCGTCCTCAGCCCACCTGGTCCGGGTCGTTTAT
>CAYWNR010000074.1:0-4091 GCA_964459705.1 uncultured Gemmatimonadaceae bacterium
GTGGACGAGCAGCAGGGCGGCACGATGCGGCTCAACGTGCTCGATCTCCAGAAACAGATCCGCGCGCTCCCGAAACCGGTGGTCGCGATGGTGGCGGGGTACGCCATCGGCGGCGGCCACGTGCTGCACGTGGTATGCGATCTCACGATCGCCGCGGACAACGCGCGGTTCGGCCAGACCGGTCCCAAGGTCGGGTCGTTCGACGGTGGCTTGGGCTCGAGCTATCTCGCGCGCATCGTTGGCCAGAAGAAAGCGCGTGAGATCTGGTACCTGTGCCGCCAGTACGACGCGCAGCAGGCGCTCGACATGGGGCTGGTCAACGCGGTGGTCCCGCTCGCACGGCTCGAGGCGGAGACCCTGGTGTGGTGCCGAGAGATGCTGGGCCACTCGTCGCTCGCGTTGCGCTGCCTCAAGGCGGCGCTCAACGCCGACTGCGACGGGCAGCTCGGGCTGCTGGACCTGGCCGGGAACGCGACCCTGCTCTACTACATGAGCGAAGAGGCGCAGGAAGGCCGCAACGCGTTCAACGAGAAACGCGCGCCCGACTTCACCAAGTTCCCGCGATTCCCGTGAGCGCGTCGCGCGCCGGTGCCGCGCTGCTCGCGGCGCGGCCAAAGACGCTCACGGCGGCGCTCGTTCCCGTGCTGGTCGGCACCGCGCTGGCGGCGGGTGTCGGCCACCCGGTGCGCTGGATGCTCGCCGCATGCGCGTTGCTCGGCGCTGGGGCCATCCAGATCGGCACGAATCTCTACAACGATCTGCTCGATCACGAGCGCGGCGCGGACACCGCCCATCGGGTGGGACCCGTCCGCGCGACGAGCGCGGGGCTGCTCTCCCCTCGCCAAATGCGCCTCGCCGCCGGTGGCAGCTTCCTCTCGGCGGTGGCGTTCGGCATCCCGCTGGTCCTCGCGGGCGGCTGGCCCATTCTCGTCCTTGGGCTCCTGTCCCTGCTCTTTGGCTACCTGTATACCGGCGGTCCCTACCCGCTGGCCTATCACGGGCTGGGTGAGCTGTTCGTGCTCCTGTTCTTCGGCTTCGGGGCGGTGGGTGGAACGTTCTGGCTCCAGGCCCACGTGCTCGACGTCCGCATCGTGCCGGCCGCGGTGCAGGTCGGGTGCCTGGCGTGCGGGCTGCTCGCTGTCAACAACTTGCGCGACGTGGCCGAGGACGCGCGGTCGCGCAAGTACACGATGGCGGTGCTGTTCGGCGAACGCTTCGGCCGCGCGGAGATCGTCGCGTTCACGCTGGGCCCGTTCGTCATCGGGATCGCGTGGGTCGGCTACGGCGCGCCCACGGCCGCCTGGCTCCCGCTGTTCGCGCTCCCGCTTGCCATCGCGGCGCTCCGGATCGTGCTGCGGGAGCCACCAGGTCCCGGCTACAACGCCGCGCTGGCCCGCGCCGCCGGGCTCCAGCTCGGGTTCGGGATTCTCCTCGCCGTGGGGCTGCTGATGTGATTCCTTGGGACGCGTCGTCGACCGAGATTCTGCTGAACCCGCGTCTGCCGACCGACGAGGCGGCGCGGGTGCGGTCGCTGATGGACGGGATCCCGCGGCTCCCGGCGCACGTGTGGCTCACCACCTCCGGCTCGACCGGGCGGCTGAAGCCGGTCGCGCTGTCGAAACGCGCGCTGCTCGTTTCGGCGGCGGCGGTGAACCGTCACCTGAACAGCGACGCGCGTGACGTGTGGCTCAACGTGCTCCCCACGTTTCACGTGGGCGGCCTCGGCATCCACGCGCGCGCCCATCTGAGCGGGGCGCCGGTGGTGACACTGGACACCTGGGACGTCTCGGCTTTCGGCCTTCGGCTTTCGGCAAACCGCGTGACGCTCACCGCGCTCGTCCCCGCCCAGGTGTTCGACCTCGTCCAGGAGCGACGTCGGCCGCCGGCGACACTCCGTGCAGTGGTCGTAGGCGGGGGACCGCTCGACGCCGCGGTGTATCGCGATGCGCGGCGCCTGAACTGGCCGCTGCTCCCGAGCTACGGCGCGACGGAATGCTGCTCCCAGATCGCTACCGCGGATCTCCCATCGCTGGATCGCGACGCGTTTCCGGCCCTCTCGCTCCTGTCCCACGCTGCGGCGCGGAGCGATGCCCACGGGCGGCTATCGATCCGAAGTGACGCTTTGTTTACAGGCTACGCTACCGAGGCGGGGCTCGACGATCCAAAGCAGGATAGCTGGTGGCGTACGGACGATCGGGGAACCGTGGACGGCCGCACGCTCACGGTCCACGGCCGCGCCGACGATACGGTGAAGGTAGGCGGCGAGCTCGTGGCCCTGCCGGCGCTCGAGGACCGACTGACGCGCGTGTGCCGCGAAACAGATCCCCCGGTGGACGCCGCCCTGGTCGCCCTGCCCGATGAACGGCTCGGCTCAGCCCTCCACCTCGCGGTCGCCACCACCGATCCCACCGTCGCCGACCGTCTGCTCCGCGCGTTCAACGCGGGCATCCTTCCGTTCGAGCGGGCACGAAGCGCGCAGTGCATGGCCGCAATTCCCCGGACGCCGCTCGGGAAGGTGGCGCGAGCGGAACTGGCTAGACGCCTAGACGCCTAGGCGGTCGTAGGTCCTAGGCGTCTGTGCGTCTGTGCGTCTGTGCGTCTGTGCGTCTAGGCGTCTGTGCGTCTGTGCGTCTAGGCGTCTATTGTCTGCACGGCGCATTCGGATCCGGCTTCGGCTTATCCACCACCAGACGGTGGTCGAGGTTGGCGACGCGCACCGCCAGGTCGTGCAGGTAGTTCGCGATGCGCGCCATCTTCGGGTAGTCGATGTACTCGGGCTCGTCGGTCAACTGGTGATAGTCCTGGTGGTCGCCGGTGGAGAAGAACGCGACCGGGATGCCGAACCGCGCGTACATGTAGTGATCGCTGCGACAGTAGTACTGCTGCGGATGTCCGGGCGCGTCGTATTGATAGTCGAACTTCAGTCCGAAGCCCCCGTCCGTGTTCACCCGTTCGACGAGGTCGCCCAATTCGGTGGACAGCCGGCGGGATCCGATGACCTGGATGTAGCCGGGTCCACCTCCCTCGATGTCGGCGGCGTCCCCCCGCCCGATCATATCCACGTTGATCTGCGCGACGATCGAATCCCGCGGCACCGTCGGGTGCTCGGTGAAGTACCGGGACCCGAGTAGCCCTTCTTCCTCCCCCACGTGCCACACGAACAGCAGCGACCGTTGCGGCTTGGTCGCGGCCTTGGCAACCGCCTCGGCGATCTCGAGCAGCGCCACGGACCCCGAGCCGTCGTCGTCCGCGCCGTTGTAGATGGAGTCGGGTCGCGGGAAATGACGGCGCCGCACCGTGTCCAGGATCGCCCGGATCCGGCTCTGCTCCGCGGCCGTCGCCGGCCGCCGGGGATCGTCCTCCCCATGCGGCCGCATGACGCCGTTGTACACCCGGATGGAGTCGTGGTCCAACGGCTGGTCCGCCACCCCGAGGTGATCGTTGTGGGCTCCGAGCGCGACGTATTCACGCGCGAGCGCCGAATCCGAACCGTGCACGACACCAACCACATTGCGCGCGGGTGCCTCCGGCGCCGTACCAACGAAGCGCACCGCGCCGTCGAGCACTCCGGTCCCCTCCCCGACCACCGCCCCGGCGAGCGGCGTCCCCAGCATGCGCGCGACCACCGCGGTCGAGACCAAGAGCCCGACCGGACCGCTGGGAGCTTCGCTCCCGAGAATCATCTGATCCCTGACCGCGAAGCCCAACTGATCGCGAGGGATGAACTCGAGGAACGGGAACGCCACTCCCACCGCGGATGCGTATCGCTGCGGGATCGTCGCCATCTCCGTAATGACGTTCACCGGTGTCGACGGCGGGCCGAAGATCACGAACTTCCCAGCGGCCTCGTCCGGCGCCAACATGTGATCGCTCCCCAGCCCACCCCCGTATACGACCGGAACCGCCGCGAACTCCGCCGCCATCCCGTAATAGGGGAATTCCTCCGGGATGTGGGGAAGCTGGAGGTAGTCCGTCCATCGGCTGAGCGGCTGGCCATCGACGCGCACGACGGCCGCGGTGTCCAGCACCCAGTTGGTGAATGGGAGGGTCTGGAAGTACGTCCCATTCTCGCCCGCGGGCTCGACGCCCAT
>CAYWNR010000074.1:4101-11037 GCA_964459705.1 uncultured Gemmatimonadaceae bacterium
GCGCCGCAGCTCAGCGGCGATGTAGTTCGTGGCCTTCACGTTGCCCGGTGTCCCCGTCCGCCGACCCAGCATGGAATCCGCGGCGAAGATCGACAGCCGGTACTCGAGATCGGTGGCGGTAATGGCCGGATCGCTGCGCACGACCTGCCCAGACACCGGGGTCGTGGGCGTGGGCACAGGTGGCTCCGCACGACGGCTGGGTGCGCAGGCGGCAACGAGCACGAGACAACTGAGAGCAAACGGGAGACGGCGGTGCACGAGATCTCCGGATGGTCGAGGTCGACGACGGCGCCCAGCCACGCCCGTGCGGATGGGCACGAGCGCTTCACTCCATGAGTGTGGGCGAACCGCCGGGCCGTTGAGTGCGGAGGGGTGAGAAGAGCCACCGGTCGGATTTGAACCGACGACCACTCGATTACGAATCGAGAGCTCTACCACTGAGCTACGGTGGCCGGGATGCCCTGGCCCGGATTCGAACCGGGACGCCTTGCGGCACTGCCCCCTCAAGACAGCGTGTCTACCAGGTTTCACCACCAGGGCGCGATTTCGGCGTTTCCGAGGAGGGAAGACTAGCCGCGCCACAGCGGGGAATCAACCCATGGTAAGTAATTACAGAACAACGGGATGGACGGGATGGACGGGATGGACGGGATGGATGGGATGAACGGGATCGGCGGGAGATGGCGGGAGAAAGCGGGAGGAGCGGGAGGCGGGACCGTCGGGTCCGCCGGGACCACCGGTCCGCCTATTTGAAATACGGGTTCTCGCCCGCCGCGTGGTCCGTGATGTCGCGGAGGCCGCGAAGGCCGGGGATCATGCGTCGGAGTTGGGACTCGATTCCCTGGCGCAGCGTGACGTTCGCCATGCCGCATCCCTGGCAGCCACCAATCATGCGCACGACGACGGTGGCGTCCTGCACGTCGATCAGGTCCACTCGCCCGCCGTGCTGCGCGACCACCGGATTGATGTCCCGCTCGAATACGCGCTCCACGATCCCATAGATCTCGTCGTCGGAGGGCGGCGGTGCGGCCTCCGCCCCCGCATCCGAGGTCGTGAATCCGAGCGCCGTCGAGATGGCGTACCCAATCCGGTCCTCGAGCGCCTCCCACGCGAAGTCCTCCCGCCGCAGCACGAGGATCGCGTTCCCCTCGAGGATGACTTCCTGGACGCCCGGCACCGTGAGGATCGCTTCCGCCACGGGTTGGCCCCGAGCCTCCTCGACGCTGGCATAGCGATGCCGGCCGGGACCGACGACTGGGGTATCGGTTTCGACCACGAACCGCCGGATGCGATCCGTGTCGGAGGCGGTGAAGGTTCGGAGATCGGTCATGAGAACAAGATAGACGCTTAGACGCTTAGACGCCTAGACGCCTAGACGCCCAGGACCTACCAACGCCTGTGCGTCTATGCGTCTATGCGTCTGGGCGTCTGGGCGTCTAAGCGCCTATTTGATCACCACCGCCGGCAGATTCAATGTCCCCACCGCGCTATTGAACGCCGGAATCCGATCCCGCAGCACCGTTTGCAGCCGGTCTAGCTGCACTTGGAGCGCCGAGGACAGCTCGTTGAAGACCTCGTGCGCCTGATCGGTGGGGCGGGCATCGCCGCTCGCCACACTCCCACTCAAGGCCGCGATCTTGTTGTTGAGGCGAATCGGGAAGTTGAGCGGATCCTGGCTGCTGCGGTTCTTCGTCTGGTAGATCGCCTCCTCGACCGCGGTCAGCTCGTCCTTGATCCCCTTGGCGAGCGTGCGCACGGAATCGGCCGCCGGCTTGGCCACCGCGCTCCCCGCCGCGCTCAGCCGCTGGAGCGCGCCGTCCATGTCCCGGCGCACCGCGCGAATCCGGGTGACCGCATCGTTGGCCTCGCTCACCCGATCCCGAATCTGGATCAGGAACTGGAATTGGGCTTCGAGATCCGCCTGGGTGGCGCTCACGCGCGGGTCCTCTAGTAGGCTGGCCGAGCGCGTCTCGGACCAATCGCCCGCACTCACCCGCAGCTGATACGTCCCCGGCACGGCCCGCGGCCCCTGCGTGCCGCCGGCCCAGAAGATCATGCCGTCGAACCGACTGGCGTCGGGATACCGCAGGTTCCAGACGAACCGGTTCATCCCGGCCTTCACGTCGAGCCGGTCTCCGCGCTCCCCGGAAGTCGAGCTGAAGCTCTTGATGACCGACCCGCCGGCGTCGAGCACGTCGATCTTCACCTCGCCCGCGGGCTTCTCCTTCAGGTAGTAGTACAGGACGATGCCCGCTGGTGGGTTCTCACCCACGCCGGGGGCGCCGAAGCCCCCACCGCCACCCATCCGGTACGTCGGGCTGGGCGTGAACACGTGTCGATTGCCGGTGACCGTGCCGGCCGCGATCTCTCGCAGCGCCGTCAGATCGTCGAGGATCCAGAACGACCGGCCGTGCGTGGCCGCCACGAGATCCGTGCCCTTCACGACGAGGTCGTGGATCGGGACGATCGGCATGTTGAGCTGGAGCGACTGCCAGTGCGCGCCGCCGTCGACCGACGCGTAGAGCCCGAACTCCCCCCCGGCGTACAACAGGTTGGCCTGCGCGGGATCCTGCCGCACGGTGCGGACGAACTGCCCGGCCGGAATCCCGGCCACGATCTTCTGCCACGACTTGCCGTAGTCGGTCGTCTTGTAGAGGTACGGCGCGAAGTCGTCCAGCTTGTACCGGGTCGCCGCAACGAACGCCGTGCCGGGATCGTGCGGCGACGCGTCGATGATCGAGATGAGCGCCCAGTCGGGGAGGTCCTTCGGCGTGACGTTCGTCCAGTGCGCGCCGCCATCCCGCGTCACGTGCACCAGCCCGTCGTCCGAGCCGGCCCACAGCACGTTCGCGTCCTTCGGCGACGGCGCGAGCGCGAAGATCGTGGCGTAGTACTCCACCGACGTGTTGTCCTTCGTGATCGGCCCGCCGGACGGTCCCAGCTTGCTCTTGTCGTTCCGGGTGAGATCCGGGCTGATGGTCTCCCACGACTGCCCGTCGTTCGTGGACTTGTGCACGAACTGGGATGTCACGTACAGCACGTTCGGATCCTGCGGGGAGAGGACGATGGGATAGGTCCACTGGAAGCGGTACTTGATGTCGCCCGCCCCCCACCCCATCGGGTTGTCGGGCCACACCGAGATGCTCCGCTCCTCGCCCGTCGCCCGGTCCTGACGGTCCAACGAGCCGCCGTAACAGCCCGCGTACGAGACGTCCGGCTTGTCGGACCGCGTCGCCACGAACCCACTCTCGCACCCGCCCACGACGTAGTAGTCCTCGGTCGTGATGCCGAATCCCGACGTCCGGCTCGGCACGCAGATGGTGCTGTTGTCCTGCTGTCCCCCGCAAACGTAGTACGGGAAATGATCCGTGGCGAACGCGTGGTACATCTGCGCCGTCGGCTGGTTGTCTTGCCCCGTCCAGCTCACGCCGCCGTTGTACGACACGTTGGCGCCGCCGTCGTTGCTGTTGATCATGCGCATGGGATCGTTCGGCGCGATCCAGAGCGCATGATTGTCGCCGTGCGGAACGCGAATGGACGAGTACGTGCGGCCGCCATCCACCGAGCGATAGAAGCCCGTGTTCAGGACGTACACGGTCTCCGGATCCTTCGGATCGGCGTAGATGTCCGTGTAATACCACGCGCGCTGCCGCAAGCGACGATCGTCATTGAGCTTCTGCCACGTATGGCCGCCGTCGTCCGAGCGGAACACGCCCCCGTTCTCGTGCTCCACGATGGCCCAGACACGCTCAGGATCGGCCGGTGACACGGCGAGGCCCACCTTGCCCACGACACCGCTGTCCGGCAGCCCCGTGTTCCGGGTGATCTCATTCCAGTGCTCGCCGCCGTCGGTGGACTTGAAGATCCCGCTTCCGGGGCCGCCGCTCTCGAAGCCCCACGGGAAACGCCGCGTTTGCCAGAGGGCGGCGTAGAGAATGCGCGGATTCGTGGGGTCCATGACCAGGTCGATGACACCCGCGTTCGCGTCGCGGTACAGCACGCGACTCCAGGTCTTGCCGCCATCCATCGAGCGGAACACCCCACGCTGCTCGCTGGGTCCGAAGATGTGGCCGAGCACCCCGGCATAGACGACGTCCGGGTTGGTCGGGTGCACCACGATCGCGGCAATCTGACCCGCGTCCGCGAGCCCGATGGCCGTCCAGCTCCGCCCGCCGTCCGTCGACCGGTACATCCCGTTCCCCGGCGAGACGTTCCCCCGCGGCGGAGACTCCCCGGTGCCCACGTACACGACGTTGGGATCGGATGGGGCAACCGCGATGGCGCCAATCGATCCCGCCATGCGAGTCGAGTCGGTGACGGGAAACCACCCCATGCCCCCATCGGTCGTCTTCCACACACCGCCGCCCGTCACGCCCATGTAGTAGACGTACGGCTGGTCGGCGTGACCGGCCACGGCGGTCACCCGCCCCCCCCGGTAGGGCCCGATCATCCGCCAGTGCAGGGCGTCGAACAGGGTCGAGTCGACCGGCGCGGTCTGCGCCGCGAGGGGCGCGAAAACGCCGAGGGTGGCGGCGACGAGCAAGGACATGCGTGAGAACATGGAAACGCCTCGGAAGAGATTCGGTGGAGTCGGGGGTGTTATAGCGTGGAGGGGCGAGCGGGGCAAGGCGGGCGGGACGGGCGGGACGGGCGGGGGGATCGGAGTGAGTCCCGCTGCATGCGGGGGCGCCGAGCCCAAGGGTTCATCCTGCTGATCCCGAGTAGCGAGGCGCGCTCTGGAGTATGATCGGCGGCCTGAAGCCGCCGCTCGCCCTGCCGGATGAACCGGCCAGTCACACCCGCTTCATGCGGGAGCGCCGAGCCCAAGGGTTCATCCCGCGGATCCCGTCGCAGGGCGTGCTTGGGGCGATCGGCGGCCGAAGCCGCCGGTCGACCCCGCCGAGGGAAGCGGGGATATCCCGTCTCCCCGCGGTTCCTACGCCAGCACCTCCTTCACCTCACCAAGCGCCCACTCGAGCGCTTCCTTCTCCACGACGAGCGGCGGCGCGAAGCGGATCACCTGATCGTGCGTCTCCTTGCAGAGGATTCCGCGTTTGGCCAACTCCTCGCAGAAGCCGCGCGCCTTGCCGCTCGACGTCTTGATCTCCACGCCGATCATGAGGCCCCGGCCACGCACCTGTGACACGTGACGCGACGGGATGGCCCGAAGCTGGTCCAGGAACCAGCCACCCAGCTCCTGGGCACGCTCGGCCAATCGCTCCTCGACCAGGACACGCAGCGCGGCGCGCCCGATTGCGGCGGCGAGCGGGTTGCCCCCGAAGGTGGACCCGTGGCTCCCCGGCTCAAAGACGTCCATGACCGCGGTATCCGCGAGCATGGCCGAGACGGGGTAGACCCCACCAGACAGCGCCTTGCCGACCACCATGACGTCCGGCTTCACGTCGTCCCACTCGCTGCAGAACATCTTGCCCGTGCGGCCGAGGCCCGTTTGAATCTCGTCCGCGACCAGCAACACGTTGTGCTCGCGGCAGAGCTTGGCGCATTCCCGGAGATAGCCCTCGGGCGGAATGAGCACGCCCCCTTCGCACTGGATCGGCTCGACCAGGAACGCGGCGGTCTGCGGCGTGATGGCCTCCTCCAGCGCGTCCACGTCCCCAAAGGGGATGATCACGAAGCCGGGCGTGAAGGGCCCGAAGTCGGCGCGGTAGTGTGGATCCGACGAGAACGAGACGATCGTGGTCGTCCGACCGTGGAAGTTGTCGCTGCACACGATGATGCGCGCCTTGTCGGCCGGGATCCCCTTGACCCGGTAGCCCCAGCGGCGCACCGCCTTGAGCGCCGTCTCCACGGCCTCGGCGCCGGCGTTCATGGGAAGCGCGCGCTCGTAGCCCGATAGGTCACAGAGGTCGTGCACGAAGGGGCCCATCTGGTCATTGTGGAAGGCGCGCGAGGTCAGCGTGATGCGATCGAGCTGCGCCTTGGCCGCCTCGACGATGGCCGGGTGGCGGTGGCCCTGATTCACCGCCGAGTAGGCCGCGAGGCAGTCGAGGTACTTCTTGCCCTCGACATCCCACACCCAGGCCCCCTCGCCGCGCTCGAGGACGATGGGGAGGGGGTGGTAGTTGTGCGCGCTGTAGCGGTCGACTTCGCTCAGATAATCGATGCCGGTCGTCATGGTGTCCGTCGGAAGTTGGGGGCTGGGTGGTGAACGCATGAAAATACACGAGAATGCATAAAAATACAGTCCCTCCGGTCGGCCGCGCGCGACCGCCCGGTGCGGCGGGCGGCGGGCGGGCCGGCGGCGCTCAGGTGTCGTCTCCCTTGCGCAGCAGCAGCACGGCGAACCACTCCCGGGGATCCGTGGCCACGTGGACGGTTTCGAAGTCGTAGCTGGCCAGGTAGTCGCGGAGCCGGTCGCGGACGAACTTGCGGCTGATCTCGGTCATGACCAGCTCGCCCGCCTCCACGGTGATCTGACGGTCCAACGGGCGGACCGTAATCGTCTGCCGGCGCTGGAAGCGCGCGCCGATCTCGATCCGCTGCCATTCGGGGTTCCAGCGGGCCTCGTGCGTCACCGCGTCGAGGTCGATGCCGGCGTCGAGCTCACGGTTCATCCGCGCGAACAGGTTGCGGGTGAACGCGGCCGTGACACCACCCGCATCGTTGTAGGCGGCTTCGAGCACCGCGGGGTCCTTCACCAGGTCCACCCCGAGGAGCATCCAACTCCCCGCGGGCATCGACGACGACACCCGCCGCCAAAACGCCACCGACTCCGCATGATTGAAGTTGCCGATCGAGCTCCCGAGAAAGAGCAGCAGGACCGGGGCATAGTCCGTCAGGAGCGGGAAGGCATGCTCGTAGTCGCCGTTGACCCCCGCCACGTTCACCGACGGGAACGTCTCTTCGATCCGCTCGGCCGCCACCCGCAGGATGCTCGCGCTCACGTCGACCGGCACGTAGTGCACCGGCTCGCCC
>CAYWNR010000075.1:0-10923 GCA_964459705.1 uncultured Gemmatimonadaceae bacterium
TTTCGTTCCTCGACCCACGCCGCCACCGCGTCGCGCAGCATCGGAAGCGTCACGGCGCCGTTCCGGAGCACGGTGTCGTGGAAGCCCTTGATGTCGAAGCGGTCGCCGAGTTCCCGCTCCGCCTCGTGGCGGAGGCGCTGGATCTCCAGGCTGCCCGTCATGTAGGCGGTTGCCTGGGCGGGGACGGCGATGTAACGGTCGACCTCGCTCTCCACGGAGTTCCGCCCCTCGGCGGTGTTGTCGAGCATGTATTGGATGGCCTGATCCCGCGTCCAGCCCAGCACATGCATCCCCGGGTCCACCACCAGGCGGGCCGCGCGAAGCGCCTGGTTGGAGAGCATACCGAGGCGGTCGACGTCGGAGGAGTAGAGCCCCATCTCGTCGGCGAGCTGCTCGGAGTAGAGTCCCCATCCCTCGGCCGTGGCCGCGACGTACACGTAGCGGAGCACCGGATGCGCGTGCCCGCCGTAGAGCGCGATGGACATCTGGAGGTGGTGGCCCGGCCAGGTCTCGTGGAACGCCGTGGCCTCCATGCCCGCCTTGCTGATGTGGGTCGGGTCGTACGTGCCCAGCTCGTACGTGCCGGGGCGCGTCCCGTCGGCCGAGCCGGACGAGTAGAACCCGCTCCCCGACGCCTTCTGGTAGGCGGGGAAGGGGCGAATCACGAACGTGGCATTGGGCACGGTGCCGAACCAGTCGTGGACGGCGACGGCGGCGCGGTCCACCGCCGCCTTTGCGTACGCGATGACGTCGTTCTCCGTGCGGAACGTGTACTTGGGATCGGTGCGCAGCTTCTCGAGCAGCCCTTTCACGTCATCCGTGCCGAAGCTCTTCTTGGCGATCTGTCGCATCTCGTCCTGGATGCGGGCCATCTCCCGGAGCCCGGTCTCGTGGATCTCCTGTGGGTCGAGGGCGAGCGAGGTGTGGAAGCGAACCGACGCCCGGTAGCATGCCTCGCCGTCCGGGTTGGCGGCCACGCCGACGGCGTCCCGTCCCACGTACTCGCCAGCGAGGTAATCCCGGTAGCGCTGGACGGCGGGCCGGAGGGAGTCCGTCACGAGGGCGCGGGCCTCCGCCTTGAATGCCTCGTCATCGGCGCGCAGGATGGGCGACCCGAAGGGCGTCTCCTCGGGCGCCGACGCCAGAATCGCATCCACCTGCGCGAGCACCCGTGCCACGTTCGACTTGGGCGCGAGGTACCCCTGCGTCATGCCGAGCTTCAAGTTCGCGACCTCCCGGTCGAGGTACGCCGGGCCGGCGCGCAGCCGCGCCAGGGCGTCGGCGCGCTCCTCGGCCGTTCCCACAGGCTGGATGGCGAACGTCGAGCCGAGCATGCTCTGCCACCCGGTCCACGTCGGGCTCACGTTCCACAGCTCCGTGCGGCAGACCCGGCGTCCCTTCGACGCCTCGAGCCGATCGAAGGTGAATGCGTACGGCACCCAGGCGTCGGTGCCTTTCAGCGCGGTGGTGTCGAGGGCGTGGAGCCGGTCGATCCAGGCATCCTCCTTGGCGCGCCACGCGTCCATGGCAGTCTGACTCCGGTCGCCCAAGCGGTCCATCGGCGTGTCCGGATAGCCGATCTCGTACGCCTCTTCCGGGAACTGGTGGTAGTAGCCGTCGGCGAACTCGGCGGCGATCCGATCGGCCTCGGCGGCCGCGTCGGATCCGGACGACGAGCACGCGGAGAGGGCGAGCGCCATGGGCAGCACGGCGCTCAGAGCCCACCGGATCTGCGGGAGCGTCGAAGAGTGGAGCGTCATCAGTCTGACCTCGGAAGAGGAAACGATCGGTCGGCGGTGAGGAATTGGCACGTCGTCTGCTGGACCGGGGGGCCGAGGGGGACCGGTTGGTGATCCGCGCTCCACCACTAGTTGTGCGGCGCTCCCTGGGCATCGACCCCCATCGACGAGTAGTAGCCGATCACGCGCTGGCGAGCCCCGGGCAGGGTATACAGATCGGGCTGGCGTGACTCGATGACCTGAGCGACCACCGCCGCCACCTCTTCGGGACTCTGCGAGTTGGGCAACGTCCGCGAGTCGGGCCCCCCGTGCAGGGCGTTGAGGCCGAAGTCCGTACGCACCACCGGGGGAGAGACGACGGAGAACTGGATGTTCGGATGCGTCTGTTGCACTTCCTCGCGAAAGGTGGCGGTGAGCGCGTTCAAGAAGTGCTTGGCGCCGCAATACGCCGAGCGGATCATGGCGAACGGGATGCGTCCCAGCATGGACGAGATGTTGATGACGTGACCGTCCCCGCGCTCCTTGAAGTGCGGGAGCACTTCCTGCATGCCGTAGAGCGCCGATTTTACGTTCAGTCGCATGATCTCGTCGATGTCGTCGTCCGTGAGCTGGGACGGTGGCCGCGTGATGCCCTGGCCGACGTTGTTCACCCAGACGTCGATGCGTCCAAAGCGGTCCAGGGTTTCCGAGACGACACGGCGGACATCCGTGCGCTCCGCGGCGTCGGCGCGGATCGCGAGTGCGTTGCTCCCACACCGAACGGCGACCGCTCGTAGCAGGTCACCCCGACGGGCGACGAGCGAAACGGACATCCCGTTGCTCGCCAAGAGTTCGGCGGTCGCAGCACCGATGCCCGCGCTGGCGCCCGTGATCACGACGACCTTGTGCATTGATGCTGAACCTCCAGCTTGAGCCTGGCCACCGCGTTCGACGGGGCGCGATGTTGTGTGGTGGTGAGGCCCCCTCAACATGCAAGGGAACGTTCCCCCGTCAACCTCACCCTCTGCCAGCACCTTGTGGGCAAAAGAACCGGGCGGCGAACTCGGCTCTCGACTTCCTGCTGGGGTGTGCTATCGTGGGTACGGAATCTCCACCGCGGGCGCCTCGGCGCGCCAAGGCGACGAGGCAGACATCGACCGTTCGGAGGCGCACACCCGTGGCGATCTACCTCGGTCTGGACTGCAGCACGCAGGGCCTCAGCGCCATCGCCATCGAGGTGGACGGGGAGGAACGCCGCATGGTGTTCGAGCGGTCGTTCTCCTTCGATGAGACGTTCCCGCGGTACCGGACATCGCACGGGGTGTTGCCGAGTGACGACCCGCTGGTGGCAGCCTCGTCGCCGGTGATGTGGGCCGAGGCGCTCGACCGCATGATGGGGATCGTTGCCAAGAGTGGCGTAGATCTCTCGCGTATCCGAGCGATTGCGGGGTCGGCGCAACAACACGGCAGCGTGTATCTCACCGCGCAGGCGACCGGGGCCCTCGCGGGACTCGACCCGACACGGCCGCTCGTGGACCAGCTCGCCGGCGTGTTCGCGCGTGCCGAGGCTCCCATTTGGATGGATGCGAGCACGGCTGAACAATGCGCGGCGATCACGGACGCCGTCGGTGGCCCCGCGGCGCTGGCGCGCCTCACGGGCTCCCGGGCGTTCGAGCGTTTCACCGGCCCGCAGATCCGGAAGTACGCGGAACAAGATCCGGCCGGATTCGCCCGCACCGACCGGGTGCACCTCGTCAGCTCGTTCCTGGCGTCGTTGCTTGCCGGGCGACACGCCCCCATCGACCCCGGCGACGGGGCGGGGATGAACCTGATGGATATCACTCGGCGCGACTGGGCCCCGGCGGCGCTCGAGGCCACGGCTCCCTATCTCTGGCGCCGCCTGCCGACGATTGCACCGTCATGGTCGGTGGTGGGGGAGTTGGCACCGTATTGGAGGGAACGCTACGGATTTTCGGCCGCGCGCGTCATCGCATGGTCGGGCGACAATCCGTGCTCGTTGATCGGCACCGGGATCGTGACGGAGGGTCGCGTCGCGATCTCGCTGGGCACGAGCGACACACTGTTCGGCTTCCTGCGTGAGCCGCGGATCGATCCGACTGGGGCAGGGCACGTGTTCGGCGCGCCGACGGGTGACTACATGAGTCTCGTCTGTTGCCGCAACGGCTCCCTGGCCCGGGAGCGCGTGCGGAACATGTTCGATCTGGATTGGGATGGATTCTCACGCCACCTGCGTGACGTCCCGCCGGCGAGGGGTGGAGCAATCATGCTCCCTTGGTTCGAGGCCGAGATCACACCGCCGGTGCTCGATCCGGAGGTCTGGCGGTTCGGGCTGGACGCGGTGAACGGGCCCGCCAACGTGCGCGCGGTAGTGGAAGCACAGATGCTGGCGCTGGCACTCCACTCGCGGTGGATGGGTGTAGACGTGGAGACGATCTACGCCACCGGCGGCGCCGCGCGGAATCGCGAGATTCTCCAGGTGATGGCCGACGTGCACGATGCCGACGTGTATCAGCTCGAGGTCGGTAACTCGGCCTGCCTCGGCGCGGCGCTGCGCGCGTACCACGCCGACGAGCTGGCGAACGGCCGGGCGATGCCGTGGGAAGACGTGATCGAGGGCTTCGTCGAGCCGGTCGCGGAGGCGCGCGTCCGGCCGGTGGCGGAGCACGTCGCGCTGTACGCGGAGCTGGCGCGCGTGTACGAGGCGTGCGAGGCATACGCGTTGGGTGCGGGGAGCAGCCCGCGCGACCTCCTCGTCGCGTTTCGGCAAAGGCACCCGGTCGGTCCCTTGCCGGAGCGTGGCTGAAACGCAATCTTCCGTTCCCCAGATGGCAACCGAGACCTCACCGGAGTTTCTGACCCTCCAACGCGCCGTCGCCGGGCGTTACTCGCTTGATCGCGAGCTGGGCCGGGGCGGCATGGGCATCGTGTTCCTGGCGCGCGACGTGGCGCTGGACCGGCCGGTCGCCGTCAAGCTGCTGCCGCCCTCGCTCGCCGTGCTGCCCGACCTGCGCGAGCGCTTTCTCCGGGAAGCGCGCACCGCCGCCAAGCTGTCCCACCCGAACATCGTGCCGATCTTCGCCGTCGAGGAACACGGCGACCTCGTGTTCTTCGTCATGGGGTTCGTGGACGGGGAATCGCTGGGGCAGCGGGTGCGCCGGGCCGGTCCGCTTGCGGCGTCGGCCGCCATTCGCCTGATCCAGGAAGTGGCCTGGGCGCTGGCGTACGCGCACGGCCGGGGCGTGATCCACCGCGACATCAAGCCCGACAACATCCTGATCGAGAAGGGATCCAATCGGGCGCTGGTGACGGACTTCGGCATCGCCCGGATCGCCGATCAGTCGGGGGTCACGGGCAAGGGTGAGATCTTGGGCACCGCGCACTACATGTCGCCCGAGCAGGCCACCGGCGAGCCGCTCGACGGGCGCAGTGATCTGTACTCACTGGGAGTGACGGCGTACTTCGCGTTGACCGGGACGCTGCCGTTCGAGGGCGCGACGTTGCCCGCGGTGCTCACGCGGGTGCTGACGGAAGCGCCGCCCCGGATTGCCACGCGTAGGCCACACCTGCCCGCGCGGCTCGCCGAGGCGGTGGACCGCTGTCTTGCCAAGACGCCGGCCGAACGCTACGCGACCGGCGAGGAGCTGGCGGAAGCCGCGGGCGTGGCCGTGTCGGTACGGACGGAGACGCCCCCGGAGATGCGCCTGCTGCTGCGCCGCGCTCAAGAGGGTGACTACTGGTTCGCGCTGGCCATTGCCCTCCTCAATGTCGTGCCGATCCTGATGGATGAGGTGTGGCCCGTCAGTCACCGGGCCGTGATCTGGCTGGGTCTGATGCTCGGCGCACAGGTGGTCGGCTTTCCGATCGCGATGCTGCTTTCCATGCGCCGCGTGCTGAAGGCGGGGCTCGGGCCGGACGACGTCCGGGGCGCGATCGAGCAGGCCACCAGCGATCGCCTGGAAGAGCAGCAACTGATCCATGGTGGGTGGACGACCACGCCGCCGCCGGGCCGGCGACGGATCTGGACGATTCTCGGCAGTACGCTCTTTGTCGGTGGCGTGGGTTTGTCGATCGCGGGCGTCCGCGCGGGACTCGTTCCGGCGGCCATCGGTGGAGTGATCCTCGTCGGGTCCGTGGCGATGCGTCTCCCGCAAACCGAGTCGTGGGGAAAACGCCGTGCCATGGGCTTGGGCCTCCGCCTTCTCAACAGCCGGCTCGGTCGGCTCCTGTTCAAGGTCGCCGGACTCGGTGTCAAGGTCGGTCAGCAGAACATTGCACCCGCCACCGAGCGTACCGAATTGGTGCTCGGCGACGCGGCCGGCGCTCTGTTCGACGCATTGCCGTCCGAGGTGCGTAGGCGCTTCGCCGACGTGCCCGCGGCCATCAAACGGCTCGAAGAGGATGCCAAGGTGCTGCGCGCGCGCGAGCAGATATTGAGTGACGCCATCGCGCGAGCGGCACCCGACCGCGGCGCCAGCGTGGGGATCGAACGCCGCGGTGCCGCGGTGTCCGGGCTGGCCCAGGCCCGGGACGCGACCAAGGAACGCCTGGCCACGGCGGTGGCGGCGCTCGAGAACATCCGGCTCGACCTGTTGAAGTTGCAGGCGGGTGTGGGGTCAGCCGACGACCTCACCGCCGACCTGGAGTCCGCGCGGGAGATCAACGAGGCGGTGAAGGCGGAGTTGGCGGCGCGGGCGGAGGTGGAGCGGGTTCTCAAGGGGTGAGCGAAACGGATGAACGTTCCGCCCTGTGCGTCCGCGGGTGAACCCGCGGCTCGGCGACGTCCGCTAAAGCGGAGTGAGTGGGATGAATGCCCGTTTACGGGCCGTGGCCGAGCCGCGAGTTTACTCGCGCACGAGCGC
The DNA here is from genome assembly GCA_964459705.1 of uncultured Gemmatimonadaceae bacterium. Taxonomy (GTDB): domain Bacteria; phylum Gemmatimonadota; class Gemmatimonadetes; order Gemmatimonadales; family GWC2-71-9; genus JAOTWJ01. The sequence goes on from CAYWNR010000075.1 coordinate 6,599, forward strand.
GTCGAACGCGTCTTCGGGCAAGTCCGCGAGAGACGCGACGGTGACGTCCGCGGCGCGCCCGGCCCCATCACCCACGCCGATACTGCGCATTCCGGCCCGCCGAGCCGCCTCGATGCCGGCGACCGCGTCTTCCACCACGACGCATCGCTCGGGCGGCACGTGCAACCGCCTGGCGGCCACGAGAAAGACCTCTGGATCCGGTTTCCCGGCGCGCACGTCGTCGGCGCTGACGAGCGCCTGGAAGCCGTCGAGCTCCATCGCCCGGTGGGTGACCTCGACGTTGAGCCGGGGTGCCGACGAAGCGATGGCCTGCGCCCATGCTTCCGTGCCGAGGCGACGCACCCAGTGGGCGGCGCCAGGAAGGAGCATCGTGCCGTCGCGCACGACGAGCTCGCGGAAACGGCGCTCCTTCGCATCTCCGATCCGATCGACATAGTCCGGGGTGGCACGCGGTCCGAGCCAGGCTTCGAGGATCGCGTCGTTCCGCTGGCCGAAGGTCGCCAGGAACTGTTCCTCGGTGATCGTGACGCCGTCGGCGGCCATGGTCTCGCGCCACGCGATCCAGTGCTGCTCGCGGGAATCCACGAGCGTCCCGTCGAGATCCCAGAGAACGGCGCGTGGCACGGTCAGGACTGCCCGTAGTAGGCGTTCGGGCCGTGCTTCCGGCGGTAGTGCTTGTCGACGAGAAACGCGTTGGGTGGCGGTGCATCCGGTGCCAACGCGCGCATGCGGGCGTCGATGCGGGCCAGGTACTCGACCACGCGGGCGTGTTCCACCCCCGTCATCGGATTCGCTCCCCAGGTGAACGGCCCGTGGTTGGCCACGAGTACGCCCGGCACTTCGCTTGCGCGGAGCCCGAGCGTCCGAAACGTCTCGACGATGACGAGTCCCGTGTTCCGCTCGTAGCCGTCTGTCACCTCGGCTTCGGTGAGCGGTCGCGTGATGGGTACGTCTCCGTGGAAATAGTCGGCGTGCGTCGTGCCCATGCAGCGGAGGGGCAGGCGTGCCTGGGCCAGCGCGGTGGCGCACTCCGAGTGCGTGTGCGCGATGCCGCCGCACGCGAATGCGCGGTACAGCTCGAGGTGCGTGGGTGCGTCGGAGGAGGGGCGAAGGTCACCTTCGATCGCCTCGCCCGACGCGAGCGATACGGACACCATGTTCGCGGGGGTGAGTTCGTCGTAGGGCACGCCGCTGGGCTTGATGACGAAGAGCCCCGCCTTCCGGTCCACGCCCGACACGTTGCCGAACGTGCCAAACACCAGGCCGGCTTCGACCAGCGCGATGTTCGCGCGATAGACCGCCTCGCGCAGATCTTCCGCCTGCTGCGTCATGCCGTTGTCCCTTCCGCCACCACCCGGTCCCGAATCGTAAGCAATCGCTTCATGAATGTCGGCAGTCCCGACGGTCCCGGCGGTCCGGGCGGTCCCGACGGTCCCGCTGATCCCGGCAATCCGCCAAACGCATCGTGCAATTCCCGGTACAACGCATACAACTCGTCGTACACCAGCCGTGCCGCCGGATCCGGCTCGTACTGTCTCTCCTTGAGCGATGTCATGCGCTCCTGCGCGGTCTTGAACCGATCGTAGCCGCCGTTCGCCGCGCCCACCGCCACCGCGGCCGCAATCGCAGCGCCGAGCGCGGGAGCCTGGGGTGAGCCGGCAATCAACATCGGGTGGCCGAGCACGTCCGCGTAGATCTGCATGAAGAGATCGTTCTTCTCGGCGATACCACCGCAACACACCACGCGGTCGATCGGGAAGCCGTACTCCTGGAGACGCTCCACGATGGCGCGCGCGCCGAACGCCGTGGCCTCGATGAGCGCGCGATACACCTCGGCCCGCGAGGTGTGGAGCGTTTGCCCCACGATGAGCCCGGTCAGACGGGGATCCACGAGAATCGTGCGGTTCCCGTTGTTCCAGTCGAGCGCCACGAGACCCGACTCACCGGGCCGGAGCCGCGCCGCCTGCGCCGACAGCTCGACATGCAACGCCTCGTTTCCCTCGCACACGCCCTCGACCCACCAGGCCAACAGGTCGCCCACGGCGGACTGCCCAGCCTCGAGCCCGTAATACCCTGGCAGGATGGAGCCGTTGACGATGCCGCAGATACCGGGGACGTTCTGGAGCGGAGCGTCGCTCGGCGCCACGGCGCAGTCACACGTGGACGTCCCGATGATCTTCACCAGCGTTCCGGGCCGCACCCCGGCACCCACCGCCCCGTAGTGGGCGTCGAAGCCGCCCATGGCAATCGGGATTCCCTCGGGCAGCTCGAACGCCGCCGCCCACTTCGCGGCGAGGCGTCCGGCCGGCCGGTCGGCTGGGTGCGCGGTGTCGTACAGCCGGCCGCGCAACTCTGCGAGTTTCGGGTCGAGCCGTGAGAGAAACTCGGCGGAGGGAAGTCCGCCCCATGTTTCGGAGTACATCGCCTTGTGTCCGGCGGCGCACACGCAGCGGCGAATGGCGCGCGCGCTCTCCGCATCCGCCAACACCGCTGGGATGTAGTCCGCCAGCTCGACCCAGCTTGCGGCCGCGTCGAAGACGTCCGGGGCGACCTCGAGGCAGCGCCAGATCTTGGACCAGAACCATTCCGACGAGTACGCGCCTCCGATGGGTGCCAAGTACTGCGGTGCGTGCTGCCGCGCCGTCTCGGTGATCGCGGCCGCCTCGTCGGCCGCCGTGTGGTCCTTCCAGAGCCAAGCCTGGGCCGCCGGGGTCTCCTTCCAGCGAGCGTTCAGGGCGAGTGGCTGTCCTTCCGCATCCACGGGCATTGGCGTCGAGCCGGTCGTGTCCGTCCCGATGCCGATCACGCGTTCGCGCGAGAACCCGGGCTCGCGGTCTGCCGCGGCGAGCGCGCCTCGCACTGACGCTTCGAGCGCCAGGAGGTAGTCCGCCGGGTTTTGGCGGGCCAGGTGCGGATCCTTGGGATCGAGCAACACACCGTGGTCTCCGGACGGGTAGTCGAACACGTCGGTGCCGAGCATCCGCCCATCCGCGCAATCCACGACGACCGCGCGGGCGGAACTGGTGCCGAAATCGACGCCGATCGTGAATGCGCGGTCCGCGGACACTAGCCGAGCACGATGGGGCTCACGAGGTCCAGGACGTCCGGTCCCGTCCCCGCCTGGCGCGCGCGGTCGAGCGCGTCCTGCTCCGCGTACACGCGGACCGCCTTGAGGGCCAGGTTGGCGAAGTTGACCATGCTGCGCTCCATCGCGCGGGCTGGGTCGTCACGATAGGTGAACTGGTCCTGGCTGTAGTAGCCCCTATAGTCCCGCACGAATGTCGTATAGAGGTACTCGACCGCTTCAGGGATGGAGATCGTGCCGAAGATGCAGTCCTGGTCGTTCCGGCCCTGGCGGGCGTCGTTGACGTCGAATTTGTGGATCGGCACACCGGCAAAGGCGGCCAGGTCGCACGCGGTGGATGCCGTCGTGGCTTCCATCTTCTGGTGCCCGTAGTCCACGGTCAGCCCGCAGTTGGTGCCGCCGCAGGTGGCGTTCACGCGTTGCGCCACGATGATCGCCGCCCCGGCGGTTGGGATGATCAGGTACAGCTCGCGCGGCTCGTAGGGCTTGGGCTCGATCGCGAGCCGGATGCCGGCGGCCACGCATGCCTTGTTCACGGTCACCAGCATCTCGGTGAACCACTCCAGCGACTGCTGATAGTCGATCTGGAAGTGGTAATCGGCGCCATCGGAGCCGGGCCAGATACTGATCACCCCTATACCCAGCGCTGTGGAAATCTCGACGGCCTTGAGGACCTCGTCGAGCGCTTCTTTCCGCAACGCCGCCGATGGGTTGCAGGCGCCACCGAGTCGAAAGCGCGGGTTGGTCCACGTGTTGATGTTGCACGCGGTCACGGTCATGCCCAGTTCGGCAAGGAAGCCTGACTTGGCCCGCTCGATGGCCGGCCAATCGATGTCGCCGTTTAGGGTCTTCTCGAAGACATGCTGGTGGATCTCGATGGCGTCGATCCCGGCGGCCTTGGTCCGGCGGCACTGCGCCTCGAAATCGCTGGCGAAGGCCGGGTTATCCGAGTTGTAGCCCACCGGCGCGAAGCGGTCGAAGAACTCGCCCGCCGACCAGTGGCCCACGCTCATCTTGATGTCCAGCGTCTTCAGGAACTCGATGGCACGGAGGCGATCCAAGGGGGTCTTCAGCGACCGCGCATACCCGAGTTGATCCGCGGTGAATCGTGACATGACGTCGTTCCTCGTGAAGCGTCGGCGCAAAAGTGACGTGCGGGGAAGCGTTCCCGCAAGCTCGGCGCTCCCGCGTGAAGCGGGTTTGCGTTGCCGGTTCACCCGGCAGAGCCGAGCGGCGGCTT
>CAYWNR010000076.1:0-10889 GCA_964459705.1 uncultured Gemmatimonadaceae bacterium
CGCGGGCGATTGCGGCGAGCACGAGGCCCACGACGAGTGGGAAGATCCCAGCGGCAGCCCCGATCGTGACGAGTGAGAGTACCGTTGCGCCGGACATGATAGCGACGAGTCCGGCGGCGGCCAGGGGTGTCAGTCCCCGCCCAACCCGCAGGAGCCCGGGGAGCACCAGTCCAAGCGCGCCCAGCACCTCAGCCACGGCGATGACCTGCATGAACGGACCGGGCAGCCCGGTTTGGCCAGCCAGCACGTCGACCGGCATGGCCAACTTCACGCCACCGGCGAACAGGAAGAGGAGGGCGAGCAGGCCCTGAGCGGTCCAGAGCAACACCTCCGTCGTGCGCGAGACTCGCTTCAGCGGTCCTTCTGCGACCGGCGCTACGGTCGGGAGTGTTGCTCCAGCAGACGGCTTCCGGTCGGCTAAGGTTATGAGATGCATAGCGTTGCCTCCAACCCATGACTGGTGGTTGCCGGGGTTCGAACGTGACTGTGAACCCGGCTCTACCTTGGCGTCGAACGGACCGGCGGCAAATCGACATGCGTATGGAAACGCGCCCCTATCCGATCGGGCGGGGGCGCGTGGCTCGTGGGATCGGGATGAGTGGGGTTTAGACGCCGAGCGGCGCACAGCGCGCCGCCGCGATCTCCTCCACCGCCCGAACGGCGTTCCGGATGTGTTCCTCGGTGTTGAACGGCCCGATCGAGAACCGCACCGTGCCGCGCGGTGCCGTGCCGTGGTGCTGATGAATCAGCGGCGCGCAGTGCAGGCCCGTACGGGTGAGGATGTTGTGGTCTACATCGAGTAGGGTGCCGACGTCGGACGCGTCGTAGTTCTCCACCGTCATGGACATCGTCGCCACCCGGCGATCGAGGCGCCGCGTACCCCAGAGCGTGACACCCGGGATCTCCGACAACCCCGCCTGCAACAGGTCGAGCAACGCGACCTCGTGACGGTGGATGGTCTCCAGACCTTTCGCTTCGATCCAAGCGAGTCCGGCGGAGAGCCCCGCGATCCCGGCGAGATTGAGCGTGCCGGCCTCGAGCCGATACGGAAACTCATCGAGATGGAACGGATCGGCGCTCCGCACACCGGTGCCGCCGTAGATCGTGCCCCGGATCTCCGCATCGTCCGCGACGCAGATCCCGCCTGTCCCCGTGGGGCCGAACAGACCCTTGTGACCGGTGAACGACAGAAAGCTGATGTTGCACTCGGCCATGTCGATCGGGAGCACGCCCGCCGTCTGCGCGGCGTCGACCGCGAGTGGCACGCGTCGCTCCCGACAGACGGCCCCGATCGCCGCGAGGTCCTGGACGGCACCGGTCACGTTCGAGCCATGATTGACGATGACGAGCGTGGTGTTCTTCTTGATGGCCTTCTGGATGTCCGCCGGATCTAGGTAGCCCTCGCCGTCCGGCACCACGAACGTCGCTTCGGCGCCTTCCCGCACCTTGTGGTTCACCGGGCGGATCACGGAGTTGTGCTCCAGCATGGTCGTGACCACGTGATCTCCGGGGCCCACCGTGCCGTTGATGATCAGGTTCAGGCTCATCGTGGCGTTCATGGTGAACACCAGGCGGTTCGGGTCCTTTGATCGACCGGCCGCGACGAGACTGGGGTTGAAGAAGGCGGACAGACGCTGGCGCGTCCCATCCACCATCTGACCGGCCTCCACAGCGAGGTCGCATCCGGTCCGACCGGGGTTCACGCCCTTCTCGCTATAGAAGGTCCGGACCGCGTCGTGCACGGACGCTGGCTTGGGGAAGCTCGTGGCGGCGTTGTCGAGGTAGATGAGGTCTTCCATTGCGGCTGCTCACGGACTCGAAGGAGGACATCGCATTGCGGCACCAGCGTGCCCTGGCAGGCTTGCTGACGCAATATGCCTCCCGCGCACGGTTCGAGGTATCGCGCGCGCCCGAGTCACCGTCGACAAACGGGAGTACGTCTGTCGGGTAGATCGGGAGCGAGGGCGGGCCCGGTCGCAGCATGATGGGTCTCCTACTTCGGGAATCCGCTCCGCGGAAGCCCCGGGATGATCTTCAGCGCGTTCGCGTAGTAGACCTTCTTCAGCACCGAATCGGGAAGCGCGAGGCCGTACAACTTCCAAAATGCGTGATAGTCGCGGTAATAGTCGAAATACTCGTCGTCGGTCTCGAACACACGCCAGTAGTACGGATACTCGTCGGGCTGAAACGAATCCTTCCCGAACAGCAGCCGGTCCTGGTACTTGATGAAAAACCTCTGCGCGTTCCTCGGTTGGCGGCCGAGGTCGTAGAGGACCGCGCCGACCTCGCTGTAGAGGTTCGGCAGGCTATCGAACATGCGACCGAGGCGCGCGAGGTCGTTGGCGTGCCAACCGAGATGCGCGAGCACCCAGATCGTGTTCGGGTGGCGCGCGAGGAGCCGATCGCGCTCGGCCATCAACTCTTCAAAGGAAGGGAATCGCGAGCGGTCCTGATAGCGGCGGTTGGGATAGAGGGCCAGCTCGAGCCACCGTTCGTTCTGGTAGTCGAGCGGCTGGAAGAACTCGCTGGGATCGCCCACGTGAATGAAGACGGGGATCTTCAACCGGGCCGCCGTTTCCCACACGGGATCCAGTTCTGGGTCATCGAGCTTGAGACGCGTACCGTCGGCCTTCCGGTTGTAGAGGCCGAATCCTTTCATGATCTCGCCAACCCCCACGGCGCCCGCCTTGACGTCGGCCTCGAGTTGCGCGGCGATCTTGGCGCCGGAGCCTGGCCCGACGTTGCGCAGGTCGAGGGTCGTGAAGATCACGAACCGGTCCTTGTACCGGCTGGCGCGCACTGCGGCGAGCTGGCTGGTCAGCCGGTCGCCTGAGCTGCCGTTGGCGTTCACCATCACTTGGAGATTCAGGGCGTCCATGGCCCGCCCGACCCGATCGATCACGTCATTCGACAGCAAGGCGGGCGGATGGCCGTGGATGTCGATCACTGGGTACTTGGCGCGTGGCACCAAGTGGACGGGCACGACCAGCGTGGAGCGCGGTTTGTAGTCGGTGATGCTGGGTGGCGGAAACTCAGGCTGGCGGCCCTGGCCCGGCCGCGACCGCTGCTGGGCAGCGGCTGGGGTAGGGAACATCAACGCGAGCAGTGTGAGAACGGCCATCCTTCGCTGCATGAAGTGCTCCCGATTTCCGTGATGTGGACACGACTCGTGTGGTGCGTAGGAATGCGCCGACCCTGAAACAGTATCATCCTCCAGGTGCGGGCCACCGAGGGCTACGGAAAATCGAGGATAACCGGACGCCAGGCTTGAGGGTCGTTCAGGAGTCCGTGGCTATAGCTCACGAGCTCGAGACGGTGGGGTCTGACCCGAATCAACAGGTAGTCGCTTCCGCGGTTCTTGTCGCTGTAGAAGGGTGCCCATTCTTCCGTCCAATGGGTGCTCTTCGCCGCCGAGTCCGCCACGAGTTCCGCGGTCCCCAACAGAGTCACATAGCTTGGGCCACTGGCGTCGAAATAGAAGAGGGTGACGCGAGGGTCCGACCGGATCTGCCCAACTTTTCGCGTGACTGGCTTCGTGGCGATCCAGACGGTCAGGTCCCCTTCTGGGACAAACGGATCGACGACCCGGGCCTGGGGTTGACCATCAGCACCGATGGTCACCAGGGCACAATACCGGGCTCGCTGCATCACGTCCATTGCCACCTTGACGATCTCCGAACGCCCAGGGGCCGTGCGCGGAGGATTCTGCCCAGCCGCGGTGAGCGGAAGACAAAGTACGGTCAGGAGGGTCGCAAGGGTGACGTTGTTTGTCATGGGCAACTGTCGTCCGGGTTGCGCAGCGAACTGGCGTTTGAGTCGCGGGGCCACCGTTTGCCAACGGCGTCATGTGCCAACGACGTTCTCCTGCAACCTGGCACGCGAGTGAGCGGCCCGCCAGGCGCCCCCCCCAGCAAGCCCGGGTGAGCGTGGACGGGCGCCACTGTGGAAGGCGACTCCCTGATGCAGGCAGCCATCTCGCGCGCCGTGGGTTGCGACGATCAGGTCCGTGGTCGTTCGATCGAAGCCCGTATTCAGCGCCACCTTCATGCCCTGGGCCCGCATCCACGCCATAGCGGCCCCAGCGTCGGGAGCCGGAGCTAGCTACCGGACGACCACCGGTTGGACCCACGCCATCTGGAGCTCGCCGGCGTGCACCGGATTCTCGACCCGCTTGGACGATCGCACCCGCGCGCGCACGTAGATCTCGTCTCCCGCGAACGCGTAGGCCGGAGTGCGTCCCGGCACCTCGGCCAGCACCGTGCCGATGTCGGCGCCGTAGCGGTGCGTCACCGGCAAGCCTTCGACATCTGGCAGATCCCGCACGCCGTCGTCGAAGCCGACCCTCGTCCCGACGAACTGCGTCACGTAGGTCACGCCGTCCTCGCCGGCGATCCGTAACGCCAGCCGCTCGGCAGACGATGCGATGTCGTCGAGGACGACGCCGGTAGAAGCGTAGAAGTCGCCCGCCTCCATCGCGGCCATGATGGCGTCCGCGGTCAGCGCCTTGGCGCGCACCATCACCCACCCGCGGGCAGGGTTCGCTCGCGTGGAGTCCATCTGCTCGTAATTGTGTGCGTCGTCAGTGGCGAGTCCGTACATGACGTCCAGGCCGTGTGTCAGGCGATGCGTGAGCACGATATCCCAGAGGCGATCCACGGACGGGTGGAGCGAGTCTCCGCCGTTGCGGACGAGCGGATGCCCGTTGTACACCTCGAAGAAGTGCTCGTCGGTAAGGTCCATCAGGTCTTCGGCCGTCACGGCCCAGCCGTAGTTCGGGTGGTTCACGTGCGGGAACATCGGCTGCCCGGTCGCGCGCCGCTGTTCGATGACGGCGTCGAGGTCGCGCTGCAACACGTCGGCGACGCTCGTGCCGCCTTGCGGGGGGATCAGCTCGGCGATGTTGGTCGCATTCACGTGGAGCGGCCGTGATTCGAAGTGGTCAGTGATCTCCTCGCTCTGCAGCACCAGGAACCGTCCCGGCTCGGCGACGCGGCCCGCGTACTCCGTGAAGCGCTTCAGCCGGACTTGGAGCCGGCCGGAGTCGCCCTGACGCTGCTCGACCCAATCCTCACCGAAGGCCTCCAGGTATTCCGCCAGGGACGAATCGCCGTTGGGGATGTCCTCGATCGCGACCCACCGCTCGGAGTCGGCAAGCACGTTGTGGTCGGACAGGGCGACGAAGTCGTAGCCACGGTCGCGGTATCCCTTGAGGATGACTTCGGGAAACTGGTCGCCGTCGCTCCAGTACGAGTGCGTGTGGAGGTTCCCCTGGTACCATCGTTGCGAGGGGCCGCACGCGGCGAGGACCGAGGCCGCAAGGGCGAGCGCGGCGCGACGGCCCATAGACGTCGAGAGAAGATGGTGGTTGGTCATGGCGTGCGAAGATACTGGCGGGTCGGGGGGATCGCGAGACGTGCGTGCGCCGACTGGGCCTGGGATGGCAACGAAGCTCGGCGCCGGCGATCATGCAGGGTCGGGCTCCGTCTTGCTCAACGAGCAACGAGCGCTTAAGCTTATGGCTCACTTGGGATTACAGGATTCCTTCGAATGCCGACCTACGCGTACCGCTGCGTGATCTGCGGACACGACTTCCAGCGTTTCGAGAAGATGTCCGCACCCGCCCGCACCAAGTGTCCCGAGTGCGGCGAGCGTGCGCAGCGCCAAATCACCGGTGGTGCCGGCATTGCCATCAAGAGCGCGGCACCCGACGGATGCGCCGACCCGAGCATCTCCGGCGGATGCTGCGGCGGCATGTGCAACAACTGACTCCTGACCCGGTGCACCGGCCCGCGTGACCTGACCGTATGCCGAACTACGCCTACCGCTGCCTGAAGTGCGGCCACGAGTTCCAGAAATTCCAGAAGATGTCGGACAAGACGCGGCCTCGCTGCCCCAAGTGCAAGTCCAAGGTCGAGCGCGTCATCACTGGCGGCGCGGGGCTCGTGTTCAAGGGTTCCGGTTTCTACATCACCGACTACAAGAAGGCGGGCAAGACGGGCGAGGGGGAGAAGGCGGACAAAGCGGGCAGGGCGGCCGAGATGGGTAAGACGGACAAGACGGGCAAGGCGGACAAGGCGGACAAGGCGCTTGGCGGGTCCGCCTCGACCGACTCGACCGCCCCCAAAGGGAAGAAGCCCGACGCAGGGGCGAAGGGATCGGGCCACTGACCGCCGGGACGGATCAGCTCCGCACCGCGCTCCAGGCCGCTGCCCGGAAGCTCGGCGTCGCGGATGTCGAGGTGCGACTGGAGCGCCCGCGCGAGGACGCGCACGGCGACGTGGCCACCAACCTGGCGCTCCAACTCGCGAAGCCGCTCCGACGGAAGCCCCGCGACATCGCCCAGGCGCTCGTGGACGCGCTCGACGCGCCGGCGGGCCTGATCGACAAGGTCGAGATCGCCGGACCCGGATTCATCAATTTCTTCCTCGCCGGTGCGGCGGTCGCCTCGGTGATTCGCACGGTCCTCGCGCGCGCGGCCGACTATGGCAGCTCGCACACCGGCCAGGGGAGCCCGGTGAACGTCGAGTTCGTGTCCGCCAACCCCACCGGCCCGCTCCACGTCGGTCATGCACGGCAGGCCGCGCTCGGCGACGCCATCGCGGCGCTGCTCGCGCGCACCGGCTGGCGGGTGACGCGCGAGTTCTACTACAACGACGGCGGCGCGCAGATCATGAACCTCGTGCGCAGCGTCCAGGCGCGCGTGCAACAGCTGGTGGGCCGCGACGTCGAGATTCCCGAAGGCGGCTACCACGGGGAGTACATCCGCGATCTCGCGGAGCGCTATCGCGCTGAATGCCCGAACGACCCCGACGCGGCCGACCAGGAGGCCGTGCGCCGCTTCGCGGTGGCCGCACTGCGCGACGAGCAAGACGGCGACCTCAAGGCCCTCGGAGTCAGCTTCGACGTCTACTACCTCGAGTCGTCGCTCTACGCCGAGGGGCACGTGGAGGATACCGTGCGCCGCCTGGCGTCAGCCGGACACACGTATGAGCAGGACGGCGCGCTGTGGCTCCGGACCACTGACTTCGGCGACGACAAGGACCGCGTGATGCGGAAGAGCGCCGAGAAGGGCAGCGGCTATACCTATTTCGTCCCTGACGTCGCCTATCACGTCACGAAATGGGATCGCGGCTTCACCCGCGCCATCAATGTGCAGGGCGCCGATCACCACAGCACGGTGACCCGCGTGCGCGTCGGCCTCCAGGCGCTCGAGCTGACCATCCCCGTGGGCTACCCGGAGTACGTGCTACACCAGATGGTCACCGTCATGAAGGGCGGGGAAGAGGTGAAGATCTCGAAGCGCGCCGGCAGCTACGTTACTGTGCGGGACCTGGTAGACGAGGTCGGCGCGGACGCCGTGCGCTACTTCTTTCTCATGCGCCGCGCCGACTCGCAGTTCGTGTTCGACGTGGACCTCGCCAAGAAGCAGTCCGACGAGAATCCGGTCTACTACGTGCAGTACGCGCACACGCGTATGGCGGGCATCTTCCGCAATGCGGAACGCGATCCCGCCACCATCGGCCCCGACTTCGGTGATCCGGCGGTGCTCACCGCGGACTTGGAGCAAACGCTGCTCCAGCTCATCGCGGACTACCCGAGCGTCGTCCAGCGCGCCGCCGATGCGCTCGAGCCGCACCGCATCATCGCGTACCTCGAAGAGTTGGCCCGCGCGGCCAACGGCTGGTACCACCACCACCGGGTCCTCGGCGAGCCCGAGCCGATCGAGCACGCCCGCCTGATGCTCGCCCGCGCGGTCCAGCTCGTGCTCGCCAACGCCCTCGGACTCATGGGCATCACCGCCCCGGAACGGATGTAAGGCATGTCATTACTGGTCGTCGGCAGCGTCGCGCTCGATTCGGTTCAAACCCCCTTTGGCTCCACCGCCGACGCGCTCGGCGGTTCGGCCGTGTTCTTCTCCATGGCGGCCTCCCTGCTGCATCCGGTGCAGGTGGTCGGCGTGGTTGGCAACGACTACCCGATGGACCGGCTGGAACGCATGACCAAGCGCGGCATCGACCTCACGGGCGTCGAGCACGCCCAAGGGGAGAGCTTCCGCTGGAAGGGGAAATACTCCTACGACCTCCAGAATCGGGAGACGCTGGAGACGCGGCTCGGGGTGTTCGCCGAGTTCAAGCCGCAGATCCCGAAGGAATTCCGCGGCGCGCGCCACGTCTTCCTGGGGAACATCGATCCCGAGCTGCAGATCTCCGTGCTGGATCAGGTGGACGACCCCGCGCTCGTAGCGTGCGACACGATGAACTACTGGATCGAGGGGAAGCGCGACGTGTTGATGGAGCTGCTGCGACGCGTGGACGTGTTGCTCGTCAACGACGCCGAGGCGCGCCAGCTCTCCGGTGACTGGAACATCTATCGTGCGGCCCGCTGGATTCTCACGCATGGGCCGCGGTTCGTGGTGGTGAAACAAGGCGAATACGGTGCGGTGCTCGTGGGCGCGGACGGCATCTTCTACGTGCCAGCCTATCCGTTGGAGCAGGTGTTCGATCCCACCGGCGCCGGCGACTCGTTCGCCGGTGGGTTCCTCGGGCACGTTGCGCGTTCCGGCGACACGTCGGGCGAGAACCTGCGCCGGGCCATGGTCTATGGGAGCGCCATGGGCTCGTTCGCCGTCGAGGCCTTTTCCGTGGATCGGTTCGACGAGCTGACGCCCGACGAGGTCACCGAACGGGTGCGCGCCTTCAGCGAGCTGGTCCGCTTCGACATGCCGCCGGTGACGGAGTCCGCGTGACCGACCGGTATCAGCAGGCCGGCGTCGACCTGGACGCGGCCGACGCCGCCAAGCGGCGGATCATCTCGTCCATTGGATCCACGCGCACCGATCTGGCGCGCGGCCTGCCCGGGGCCTTCGGCGGCATGCTGCGGGTGCCCGCGGACGTCGCCGATCCGGTGCTCGTCATGAGCACGGACGGGGTGGGCACCAAGGTCCTCGTCGCCATCGCGGCCGGCGTCCACGACACGATTGGCGAAGACCTGGTCAATCACTGCGTGAACGACATCCTCGTCCACGGCGCCCGCCCGCTCGCGTTCCTGGACTACATCGCCACGGCGGAGATGAGCGTCGAGACCGTCTCGTTGTTGGTCGAGGGCGTGGCCCGCGGCTGTCGCAACCACGCCATGACGCTCGTGGGCGGCGAGACGGCACAATTGCCCGATCTGTATCACGCCGGGCACTACGACCTTGCCGGGACGATCGTCGGGGTCGTGCCGGAGCTACAGGCCATTCACGGCGACCGCGTGCGTCCCGGCGACGTGCTGCTCGGCTACGCGGCGACTGGTCTCCACACCAACGGGTACACACTCGCCCGTCGCATTCTCTTCGACGACCTGAAGCTCGACGTGCACGCCCACGTGTCCGAGTTGGGCGGGACGCTCGGCGAGGCCCTTCTCACCGTGCACCGGAGTTACTGGGCCGCGCTCGCGCCGGTGCTGGAACGCGTGCACGCGCTGGCGCACGTCACTGGTGGGGGCATCCCGGGGAACCTCGCGCGTCCGCTCCCGACAGGGTGCGGTGCCGTCGTGCGCGCCGGCGCGTGGCCGGTGCCGCCGGTGTTTGCGTACCTCCAGCAGGCGGGACGGGTGACACCGGACGAGATGGACCGCGTGTTCAACATGGGCGTCGGGATGATCGCGGTCGCGACCAAAGATGCCGTGTCCGCGCTCCAGGACTCGGCCGCCGCGGCGGGCGTGGAGACGTGGGTGATCGGCGAGGTCGTGGCCGGCGACGGCGTGAAGGTCGTGCGGTGACGATGACCGAGCGCGAGGCCATGCGGCGCGCCATGGACCTCGCGGTGCGGGGCTGGGGTCGCGTCGCGCCCAACCCCCTGGTGGGTGCGGTGCTGTTGCGGGATGGCCGGATCGTCGGTGAAGGGTGGCACGAGGAATTCGGCGGTCCGCACGCGGAGGCCGTGGCGCTCGCGGCGTGTGACGATCCCACCGGTACCACCTGTGTCGTCACGCTGGAACCCTGTGCGCATCACGGCAAGACGCCGCCCTGCACGGACGCGCTGATCGCCGCCGGCGTGGCGCGCGTCGTCGTAGCGCTGCGTGACCCCACGCCGGACGCGGGCGGCGGGGTGGAGCAGCTCCAGGCTTCCGGGATCGACGTGACCGTGGGGGAGCTGGCGGCGGAGGCGGCCGCGCTGAACGCCGGCTTCCTCTGCGGCGCGCTCCGGCCCGACCGCCCTTGGGTGGCGGTGAAGCTCGCCACGACGCTCGACGGATTGATCGCGGACGCCGAGGGGCGGTCGCAGTGGATCACGGGGTCTGACGCACGCGATTGGGTCCACTGGCTTCGTGCGGGATTCGATGCCATCGCGGTGGGCCGCAACACCGCGCTGGCGGATGATCCATCCCTCACGGCACGGGGCAGTGTGACGCCGCGCGTGCCTCCCGCGCGCATCGTGTTCGCGGGTAACGGCGACGTGCCCGCAACGCTGCGCTGCTTTGCCCGGGACGCCGGTGGCCCCGCCATTGCGGTGGTGCATGCGGATGTCCAGGCCGAGCGGGAGCGCACCTTGGCCCCGGCCGGGGTGGATGTGCTTGCCGCCCCGACCCCCGCCAAGGCGCTGCGCCGGTTGCGCGCCCGCGGCATCCGGACGCTGCTCGTGGAAGGCGGCGGCCGGCTGGTCGGTGCGCTGCTCGACGCCAACCTAGTGGACCGCGTGTATCGGGTCACCGCGCCGCGCTGGTTGGGGCAGGGCACGCCCGCCTGGACGGCCCGAACGAGCGTTCGCCTCGAGGACGCCGCGGCGTGGGCCGTGAGCGAGCGACGGACGCTGGGCGGAGATACCTTACTAGTGGTGGATAGAGAGCCATGTTTACAGGAATCGTGACGGCGGTGGGTGAGGTGGTGGCGGCGGAGCGGGGGCCGG